>JAKISF010000023.1 GCA_021648725.1 Bacteroidales bacterium
GTTTTATGCTATAAATATATAAAAAGCATTGCACTTATACAAATATTTCAACATGTTTTTTGCTATTATTTTGCTGTGCCTCAAATAATTATGTTCATCTAATTTAAAAATCAGCAAGCCCTAATTAAAGAAGAAGATATAAAATTAGGGTTTGATATTATTGGGAGGGTTAAAGAACTTGATTCTGTATTAAAGAAACATAATTCAGGTATATAATAGAAATATTATAATAAAACATCTTGTAAAAATAGCTTTTTTAATCAGTATGGGCAGTATTCCTTACACAATCCATGAAATGACAAGGGAAAAGTTGATGGTTATTAAGAGTGAGGTTTTGTAATAATTCAATAATATAAACAAAAGTGTAAAAAATACAAAACGCACAAGAAAAATAATTCCGTGCGTTTTGTACCTGAGGCCGGGATCGAACCGGCACGATATTGCTACCATTGGTGTTTGAGACCAACGCGTCTACCAATTCCGCCACTCAGGCTATTCTTTAATAAGAATACAAATGTATATTTTTTACTGTTTTCAGCCAAATAATTTAACCAATTTAGAAATAATAATTTGGGAATAAGAGTTTTGCTGCCGTCATCATTTGTTGAATATACAAAACAAACTCAGGAACTTACTTTTTTTCCGTTAAAACAAAATTTCCGATTAAAGTATTTATTGGAAAATAATCAAAATGTAACAGAAGTTCAAATTAGGGCAAGTATAGCAGTAAATTGGCTGTAATTATTAAAAGTGGAATAAAACCGCAAACGGGCTTTTCTTAAAATTATTCCGAGTAAAATAAAAGCATTTGCAAAACAGTTCCGTAACATACAGGACAAAATTCATCTGTATTGTTAGAACGCATTTTGCAATTGTGTGCCGGTCGGTATATTCCCTTTTTAACATAACCGGCACCTTCGAAAGCACCTATCAAATTTTTGTTTTTTTCAATATCCGGTGTAGGCATAGGTGTTGTTTTTTTAACCAACTCTTTCCATTTTGATTTAAAGTTAACCAAATTTGTAATATTTACTTGCCAAGGTTCAACTTTCATATCATAAATATCCTCTGCTTTATCATATCCGTATTGATATTCGTCTGCAAGTGCAGCAAATGCATGTCCGAATTCATGCGTAAAAACTCGTCCGGACTCTTCGTTATCTGCCGAACATAAATTATAATAGTTATAAATACCGCCGCCGCCGTATTTTGAAGTGTTTACAAGTATATATATCTGGTCGTAAGGAACATAAGCTGCGACATTTCTTAGTTCGTCAATGTCTTGTGTTGTTAAATATCGCTCCCAGCCGAACGTGTAGAAATGGGTATTAATGACCGTATTTTTCCAAATATCACTTCCGGGAATATCTGTTCCTGATTCTTCCGAAATTGCATCAACAGCCCAAAAGTTAACTTTATTTTTATGTGTTTTAAACGGTTCTGTTTCAAAAAAGTATTTGATAAATCGTTTACTGTCAGAATGAAACTTGTTGAGTTCTTCTTTTGTATATCCGTCAGGAATAATAACAATATCAAGCTTTTTGTGATGATTGCCGGAATAATGTAATTTTTGAGTTTTATACTTGCTTTGCTTGTCTTTGATAATCGAAATTGAGCCGGGGTTTATTTCTGTTTCAAAAAGTGTAACAAATGAGTTGTTTTTTTTTCTCATTTCAATTTTTAACATGATGTTATTTTTCGGAAAAGGGAAAGTAACAGATTCATAGAAACTTCGAGATGTTGTTTTAGCTTCTTCGGTATCAATCCATTCATAATATAATGTAGAATAACCTCTTGAATATATAAGTTTGTTTGATGCAGCATCAAAAATCTTTATTCTGAAATCTCCTAAATTGAATGTATCTATAAGGTTAATTTTTGAACCTCCCAAAAACGGTTCCTCTTTCAACTTATTATAAAATACTCTTGTTTCTTTGTTGTTGCCCCCGATATTATAGTCAAATCGCATTGATTTATCAATAAAGAAATCATCAAAATTAATTTGGGCTTTTATGCTAAAACTTAGTAAGAATAAAAAGAGAAATATTGCATTTTTCATTTTTCTTTGTTTATTTTTTAATTGGTAAGTGCTTCAATATCAAATATAAGCGTAGAGTACGCAGGAATACTTCCTCTGTCAACACTTCCGTAACCAAGCTTGCTCGGAATAATTAAGCTTGCTTTTCCTCCCGGTTTCATATAAGAAATACCTTCATCCCAACCTCTTATAACTTGCCCTGTGCCTAATTCAAAAGTAAAAGGTGTTCCCCAATCATAAGATGAATCAAATTTTTCTCCGTCAAGAAAAGTCCCCGTATAATGTACGGTTACCATATCATTTGTTTTAAATGTTTCTCCTGTTCCTTCAAGTGTTTCAATATAATATAACCCGCTTGCAGTAGGAACGGTTGTAATATTATGTTCTGTTATATATGCTTGCAATAGTTCCGCTTCTTTTTCTTCTTTACTTTTACAAGATGAAAAGAAAATAAAAGGTATAATTATTAGTGTAAGAATATTTTTTTTCATGTTTATTAATTTATAATGTCAAAGTTAATAAATTTTTGTAATACTTTCGGGATTTTAATTCCGTTTTCGGTATTGTTGTTTTCAAGTAGTGCAGCTAAAATTCTCGGTAATGCCAATGCACTTCCGTTTAAAGTATGAGCAAGTTTTGTTTGTTTTTCTCCTTTTTCTCTAAAACGTAATTTTAAACGATTTGCCTGAAAACTTTCAAAATTTGAAACGGAACTTACTTCTAACCATTTTTCTTGCCCTGCTGAATATACCTCAAAATCGAAAGTTAATGCTGATGTAAATCCTAAGTCTCCTCCGCAAAGTCTGACAATTCTGTAAGGAAGCTCAAGTTTTTGAACCAAAGATTCAACATAGCTTACCATTTTATTCAGTGTATCATAAGATTTTTCCGGATGTTCAATATGAACTATTTCAACTTTATCAAATTGGTGTAAACGATTTAATCCTCTTACATCTTTTCCGTATGAACCGGCTTCTCTTCTGAAACATGAAGAATATGCAGTCATTTTAATCGGGAAGTCTTCACTGCTTAAAATTGTATCTCTGTATATATTTGTAACCGGAACTTCTGCTGTCGGAATCATAAATAGGTTCTCTTCCGTCATGTGATACATTTGTCCTTCTTTATCAGGCAATTGCCCTGTTCCGAAGCCTGATGCTTCATTTATCATCAGAGGCGGCATTATTTCTGTGTAACCTGCTTTTTCAGCTTCTTCCAGAAAGAATGCAATTAATGCTCTTTGAAGTTTTGCCCCTTTTCCTTTGTAAACAGGAAAACCGGCTCCGGTAATTTTATTTCCGAGTTCAAAATCAATTATATTATATTTGCTTGCTAATTCCCAATGCGGAACTTTGTTTGTCAAACTTGGTTTTGCTCCGCCTTCTCTTATTAATTCATTATCTTCATCTGTTTTTCCGGAGGGAACGGAAGAGTGTGGTATATTAGGGATTTCAGAAAGAATTGATTGTAAATTTTCTTTTGACTGATTCATTCTTTCATTTAGTTCCTTTGCTTTCTCTTTAAGTTGAACTGCCTCTTGTTTGGCTTCATTAGCTTCTGTTTGCTTTCCGTCTTTGAATAAAAGACCTATACTTTTAGCAATTTTATTTGATTTTTCTAATGTTGCATCTAATTCACTTTGAATCACTTTTCTGGTTTCGTCTTCTTTAATGGCTTTGTTTATAAGTTCTTCGAAGTTCTTATTTCTTACAGTCAGTTGTTTTATTACCTCTTCTGTTTTACTTTTTATTTGGGTTATTGTGAGCATATTCTGATATTATTAAATAAAAAAACCCGCTATCCATATTTTGATACGAATTTACGGGTGTTAATAATTTTATGGGTATTGAGGTTTAATTTTCAAAAGGCTCAACAGAAACATGTGATTTGTTGTTTCTTTTCTTTTGAAATTTAATTATTCCGTCAGTTAAAGCATAAAGTGTATGATCTTTTCCCATACCTACGTTAGTTGCGGGAAAATGCTTTGTTCCTCTTTGCCTAACGATTATGCTTCCTGCGGTAACTTTTTGTCCGCCGTATAATTTAACTCCCAGTCTTTTACTTTCTGAATCTCTTCCGTTTCGGGAGCTACCCATTCCTTTCTTATGTGCCATAATATTTTATTTTAGATAGGTTTTTTATTTTGATTTTCCGCCGTCAAGTTCGTCTTGTAATTTTTTTAGTTCATCCCATTTTCCTTCTGCTGCTAATTTCGCTTGTTGCGGCCAAGTTGTTGTGTCAAATCTATTATATGCATTTCCGCCTGCTTCGACTAAAATTTCTGAAACTTTGTCAGCTTTTGCTACTGATAATTTTTTGAAAGTGTCAAAACCTGCATCTTTTAAAATTCCTGCAATTTTTGGTCCTATCCCTTCAATTTTAGCTAAGTTGTCAGCTTTTACTGCTGTTTTCTTAGTTTCTGTTTTTTTCTCAGCAACTTTTTTTACAGCAGGTTTTTTATCAGTTGTTGTTTTCTTTTCAACTGCTTTTTTCTCTACAGGTTTAGCTTTTGTTTCTTGTTTTACTGCTTTTTTTGCAGGAGCTTTTCCGTCAAGAGAAATGCTTTCAATTTCTATATGAGACATATACTGACGATGCCCGTTTAATTTTTGATATCCTTTTCTTCTTTTTTTCTTGAAAACTTTTATTTTATCAGCTTTTATATGAGCTAAAACCTTAGCTGTTACTTCTGCTCCGATTACTCTCGGTGTTCCGACCTTAACTTTTTTTCCGTCATCGGTAAGAAGAACATCATTGAATATAACTTTCTCTCCTTCTTCTGTTTGCAGCCTGTGAACAAATAATTTTTGGTTTTTTTCAACCTTAAACTGTTGCCCGGCTATTTCTACAATTGCGTACATTTTATTTTCTTTTAATGTGTTACTGAGGCGATCTGTAAAAGATACTTAAATATGCCCCATGTAAATATTTTATTTCAGGGCTGCAAAATTAGTTATTTTTTATTAAAAACAAATGTTTTTTTAAAAAAACAGAAGAAATATGATGTTAGTTTGATTTTTATAAAATCAGAATCAAATTATTATTGCTGTAATGTTTAAAATTTCACATTTATTTGATGGTTAAGTACAATGTCAAATTGAGAAGAGTCATAGAAATTTTTAAATTGATTAAAATCTCTTTCTTTCCCGTTTACGGCAAAAATGTCAACTCCGAAAACATCTTGGAAAACATGCCATATAATTTCTGAGCAGAACATTCGTGTAGTATCTTCCGGTTGACATGTATATGCAAAAGGTATATTTTGGTTCAGATAGTATTGAGCACGTTTTGTGATTTTTTTTAATTCATTTTTCTCACACTTATTAAAACGGACTATAACTACTGAATTTTTGTGCCCGGCATCAGTAAAACCGTCAAAATCTTGTCTTTGAATTCCGTCTTCAACTAAGAAAGAGCTTGATTCTGAATGTATAATTTCTAATTTGCCGTTTTCTTTTTTATTGATTATTCCGCAATGTGAAATACTGTATTTTTCATTAAAACTGTTTACGATATAATCAGAGACTAAACCGTGGCCGTATCTTAATATAATATCACCGTCTTCTATAAGTGCTTTTTCTTTTTCGGATAAAATATATGTAACTGCTTTTTCTTTTCGCAGTTCAATTTTATTGTATATTGCTCTGAATAACCAAAAAGAAAATATTAGCCCGAAAACAGACGAGAAAAATATTAGTAAAAACTTTTTCACTATTGTAAATTTATTATAAAATGAAGCCGGAAAATTTCTTATCCGGCTTTATTTATTATTTTAAAAAGATATTTTACATTTCTTTTTTCATAGCAACTTTCCATTTGCCGTCAACTTTTTCCATGTCAACAGTTTTTTCTCCTTCTTTATCAGTCGAATATTTTACTGTTGCTTTATCTCCGTCTTCTGTAACTTCTCCCATTTTTAAAGTTTTAATATCTTCTTTCCCTGCTTCTGCTTCTTCTGCGGGAATCATTGCTGCCATTCCTTCAATCATACTGATTAATTGACCGGTTTCTTCAGTACCTAAATCTTTTGCTGTATCATAATCTTGTTCAGCAAGAGCTGTCAAAAAATCTTTTGCTACATCTGCAGGGTTATCACTGCTGCCGCCACCGCAAGAAAACATAAATGCTGAAAATACCAATACAAATCCGATACTCAATAATTTTTTCATAATCTAAATTTTTTTTTATGTTTAATAAATAATTAGACGGTAAAAATACAATTTTATTTTAAAATACCGAATAATAACAAATAAAATTCTACAGATTCTATTTGTCAGGCAAATAGCCCAGTTTCTTTGCTTCTTTAACCATGAAATTAAAAGCTGCATTATATTCATTCTGTATTAATCCGTCCAGGATTGCTTCCCTGATTGCATCTTTTATAATTCCGATATCTTTTGAGGGTTTTATATTAAATGTTTGCATAATAATTTCGCCGGTTATAGGAGGCTGCCAATTTCTTATTTTATCTTTTTTTTCAACTTCTTTAAGTTTTTGTCTTACGTTTTCTAAATTATTCAGAAACAGTTTTACTTTTCTTTCATTTTTTGAGGTTATGTCTGCTTCTGCCAAGGTCATTAAATCGTCAACATCATTCCCTGCATCAAATAACAATCTTCTTATTGCCGAGTCGGTAACTTCATTTTTCACGAGCGCAATAGGTCTTAAATGCAGCAGAACTAACTTTTGAATATATTGCATCTTTTCGTTCATCGGTAATCGCATTTTTTTAAATATTTGCGGAATCATCTTTGCCCCTACAAATTCGTGCGAATGAAATGTCCAGCCTTGTTTTGCAAATCTTTTTGTTGAAGGCTTTGCTATGTCATGAAAAATTGCAGCCCATCGCAACCACAAATTATCAGTTTTACCGGCAATATTATCCAGCACTTGCAAGGTATGAAGGAAGTTGTCTTTATGACTTAAACCGTTTTTTGTTTCAATACCTTTCAGTGCAACAAATTCAGGAAATATTATTTCAAGTAAGCCTGTTTTGTCAAGTAGTTTGAACCCTTTTGACGGTTTCTCGGATTTTATTATTTTATTTAATTCATCAATTATCCGCTCTTTTGAAATTATATTTATTCTTTCTTTATTTTCTTTGATTGCTTGTAGGGTTATCGGATATATTTCAAAGTTTAATTGACAAGCAAATCTGACAGCACGCATCATTCTTAAAGGATCATCCGAAAAAGTGATACTCGGGTCTAAGGGTGTTCTGATTATTTTATTTTGAATATCTTCCAACCCTTTGAAAGGGTCAATCAACTTTCCGAAATTATCAGGATGTAAACTGATTGCTAAAGCATTAATTGTAAGATCTCTTCTGTTCTGATCGTCTTGTAATGTTCCTTCTTCAACTGCCGGTTTTCTTGAATCCGGGCTGTAAGATTCTTTTCTTGCTCCTACAAATTCAAATTCAATATCGTTATGTTTAAACATTGCTGTTCCGAATCGTTTAAAAACAGTAACTCTCGGTTTGCCTTCCAGTTGTTCCGAAACTTTTTTTGCCAATTCAATACCATTGCCGACAACCACAAAATCAATATCTTTGGAAGGGCGATTCATAATTAAATCACGAACATAACCGCCTATTACAAAAACTTGAAGATTGTCTGTTCCGGCAATTTTTTTTATAAGATTAAATATCGGATGTGTAAGATGTTTTTGCATAATTTGTTGCAAAGGAATAAAAACTTAATGAAAGTAAAAAAGCAAAATAACTAATTTTATAGTTGCATGAAGTATTTGTGTTATTTAACACAGGTGTTGATTTTGTAATTTCAAAAAAAAAAAAAGCTTTGCAGTAATAAAAATATATAAACCATAAAAATATAAAAAATGAACAAATTGAAATTATTATTAGTTTTATTGCTTGGATTATCTGTATTGTTCCGGAGTTGTAAAAAGAAAGAACCGGAAGAAATTAAGAATGTCGAAACTTGACGACTGGGAAAAAGTATTCGGTTTTACATCGGTTCGGATGATTCAAAACAAATTTTACTCTCAACTAGAAAATATAGATGAGGAAAATCTTGCAGAAGAAGATGTAGTAAGACATGTTAAAAATTATATCAATTTCTTTAAAATAGTTTTTAATGAAAATGGAGAAAAAGAAATTGAAGCAAAAATCGACATAAATGTTCTTGCAAGTATTTGTAATGTTGATAACATATTTCAAGTTAAGAATAGGCTGACAAAAGTTTTAGAAAATGATTTAGTATCATCCGATTACACAGAAAAAAGTGTGTTAGAAAATATTAATGATGATAATCTAGAAAATTTGAAGCATGATAATAAAATTAATGTTTTTCAATATAGAGGAAGAGCAAATCAAAAAGCAGGATGTGGTTCTTCAAGTGAATTCTATACAATACTAAAGGATGAAAAATGGTGTAGGAAAGACAGAAAAGTTAGCTTAAAATTTGAAACATGGGCTTATGGTGAGACTTTAGAGCGTACTCAGCATCTTAGTAATTTTGCAAGAGCGAAAGTTCAGGGTAGAAAAAAATATGCTTGTATTTGGGGATCTTATAAAACGTTGTTAGATTTAAAAAATATTGCTTTTACAGTGATGGATCCATATATGATTGACTATACATATACTACTTATTGGGATGAGGAATCATATGTTCTCCCTAATGAATCAATTGAAACTAAATGGATTGATGTAGGTGTTAATTTAAGTAAATATTGGACTTTTGCTAATGCTTATTATTATGAGCCATATTTTGTTAAATATACCGGAGAATTTTCAAGTAGAGGTGTAGGTAATGAATGGAAAGTTGGTAGTTGTGGGTATTAAAAGTTTTATTAATTAAAAATGAAGTTATAATGAAACGAATATTATTTTTTATAATAATTATTACAGTTTATACAATAAAACTAATCGGGCAGAATAATGTAAATGTTAAAGCGTCTGTTGGTATAAATAATGTAATAATTAATCCTTATTTATTGGATGAAACTGTAAGAGAACCTATTCCTGTTTTATCTTCAAGTATCGGGTTTATGTATGAAATTAAAAAAAACAAAAGTTATAATGTCGGTGTTTTGTTTTCTTATAAACCAACAAAAATTAATTTGGAATTTGAAGACAGTTTAAAGGTTTTTGAGGAAGATACTACATATTACGTTAATAATTTTACTGACCAAAATAGAAATTTCTATATCAGTATACCTGTTAGCATTAATTTTTTAGAAAAACAAAAAATAGGTTTCAGTACCGGTTTAAGTAATAACTTTTTGATTAGTAAAATGAGGATTTATGATACATACAGATTTTATAATTTGAGCTTATTGGTCGGTATAAATTATAAGTTAAATGAGAAGTGCAAATTGTCATTAGATTTTAATACTGATATCTTGTCCTATATTAAGCACTCATATCATAGTGAATACAATTACGGAGCAATGGTTTCATTAAAATATAAATTGTTTTAGTGGTATCATTGGTAAATGGCATGGTAAATACAACGCTAATACATTTAAATAACAAGCTGCAAAACAATGCAATGCTTAATCATACATAAAAAAGGGAGAATAAAAAAATATTTGATTTGTTGTACCTATGTTGTACCATTAAAGAAAAAACCCTTACAAATCATTTGATTTACAAGGGTTTAAATGCTTTAAAAGCGGTCCGGACGAGACCAAACCCTTTATTATTTTATTTTCTTAAACTAAACTCTAAACACCGTATTATATAAGACTTTCCAAAAATACGTAATTAAACGAAATTAAATAAAGTAAAGTATAATTAAACTTATTCGTACCCTTATTCGTACCCTACTTTTTTTATTTGTATATTTGTCATGTTCAAACTAAAAACATCTTATCATGGCAAATGCAAAATTTTATCTTAAAGACAAAAAGAGTAAATCGGAAACCCCTATTAATTTACATTTCTTCTTTAATTATTCTGAAACCGATAATACAGGAAAGAAAAAATATAAATTTCTTAAATACTATACAGGGGAAAAAATTAATCCTAAATTTTGGAACTCTGACAAACAAAGAGCAAAAGAAACAAAGGCGTTTCCTGAATATCCTGAATTTAACACACGTTTAAAAGATATTGAAAAAACAATTTTTGATATTTACAGAACATTAACAAATGACAAAACAAAACCAACCCCAGAACTATTAAAAGAAAAATTACTACTTCATTTTAATAAACTTTCAAAACCTACAAAAGAGCCTCATCAAACTACTTTCATTGAGTTTATTAATATATTCATTAATGAAAGTGAAAAATCAAAAACAAAAGGTACTGTTTCAGTTTACAAAACTACATTACAACACCTACAAAATTATATTTTATACAAAGGATTAAAGACTATTGATTTTGAACATATCAATTTAGAATTTTACAATAGTTTCGTAGATTATCTTTCTAATTACTTGCATCTTTCAAAAAATTCAGTCGGAAAATATATTAAAACTATCAAAACGTTTCTTAATGATGCAACCGAACGGAATTACAACACAAATTTAGCATATAAGAGCAAAAAATTTAAGTCGCATAACAAACCCACCGAACAAATTTACTTAACAGAAAACGAACTTACAGCCCTTTATAATGTAGATTTAAGTAACAACAAAAAACTTGACAAAGTAAGAGACCTTTTTATTATCGGTTGTTATACTGCATTAAGATTTTCGGATTTTAGCCGGATAAAAAAACAAAACTTAATTGAAAATGGTAAAATATTAAAATTCAGAACTCAAAAAACTGATGAGGTTGTTTATATTCCTATTCATTACAGAGTGTCGGAAATTATGCAAAAATATGATAATTCAATACCGCCGGCAATTTCAAATCAAAAAATGAATGAGTATATAAAAGAAGTCGGAAAACTTGCCGGTATTGATGAGGTTGTTATAAGAACTGTAAAAAAAGGGAATTTAACTATTGAAAAACAATTTAAAAAATACGAATTAATAACCACACACACCGCAAGGCGTTCGGGTGCTACAAATCTTTATTTGAACAATGTTAAACCGATTGATATAATGCAAATAACAGGACATAAAACAGAAACGGCATTTATGAGATATATACGTGTTTCTAAATTAGAAAATGCAAAGAAATTACTTAATCACTCTTTCTTTAAAAGACCTCTAAAAATTGCTGAATAATGGATATTGTTAAAATACCAAACATGAAAGAGATTAAGGAATTTGCAGACAAATATAAATTTGCAGTTAAAGAGTTAAAAAATAATATAATTGAATTAATTGATTTTGACAGTTTTATTATTTCAAAAGGGTGGAAAAAATTAACTGTAAATGAAAGATTTATTTTTCTTGAAACATTAATAATTTTAAACACGACAGATAATATTTTACAAAACCATGTAATCTCTATTGAGAATAATCAAAAATATAGTAGGTGGAATTACGGAGACTATGAAAGTTTAATCATAAACTATTTGTCATACAAACCGATTAACATTAATGAATTTGCAAAGGAATATCCTTTTTTAGTTAAGATTGAAAACAAAATATTAAACTTAAATGATTTTGATAATGTTATAAATTCTAAAACTTGGCAAAATTTAACCTATGAGAAACAAACAGAAATATTAAGGATTGTAAACAGTAAAATTATTGATGAGGCAAGAAAAAAAAGATATAATGAGAGTAAAAAAAGATATACTGAATATTACAACCTTAAATATGAGTTGCCGGAAACTATTATAAACTGCAATTATCTTTCAGAAAAATGGATTGACCTCGATAATGATTACGGTTTCTTTGAATGTATTCTAAATAACAAACCGGAAACCAAAAAAGAACAAAAAAAATATTTCAAAAAAGAACTTATTAGACTGTATGAAGTAAACAAAACCGAACACATAGGATTAATAAAAAAGACTAAAAAAGAACTTATTCTTTTAGGTGCAGAAAAAAAAATAAAAAATATTGAAACAGAATTTAAAGTTATTAATAACTTAAAAAGAACTAAAATACTACCAATATCAAAAAGTATTTCCTTAACAGATATGATACCCGAAAACGAATTAAAAAAAATTTTGAAGAGATTACAAGAAAAAGAATTTGTAATAAAAAATTCTGAAAATAAATATATTTGGAAAGGTAGCCCACTCCACAGCAAAAATAATATTAAAAGTCAATTAGTTGCATTGTCTTTAAAATTAGAAAACAAATACAACAAGGCATATACCGATACTGAAATTTGGGAAAGTTTTACATCTTTTTTTAATATAGATATTTCAAAAACTATGTTTAAAACAAGTGAAATTGATAACATAAACCCTTTAAAAAAATTGTTTTCATTTCTGTAAATTTACTTACCAAACTTACCAAAGTCAATAAGGTAAGTTATATCGTATAAGACTGAATTAATTTTACACAAAATTTAATAATTAAAATTGTGTAAATATGACAAATTCAGTAATTATTCAAAACATCAATGTTTCAGATTTACAAAACATCATATCCGAAACATTAAGGAATGAAGTAAAAAATCTTATTCCTAAAAAAGAGAGCAACGAAAAAACCGACATCTACGGAACACGTAAAGAAGTCGCAAAAGAGTTAAAACTCTCACTCCCTACATTAACAGAACACACCAAAAACGGCACTTTAAAAGGTTATCGTATTGGCGGACGTGTATTGTACAAATGGAATGAAGTATTTAAGAGTGTAGAGTTAATTCAATCACTTAAACACAAAAGGGGGGTTGAATTATGAGACGTTCAAATCAAAAACAACCGGAACATAAGGAATTGAAATATAAATTTAATTCTGATACAAGATACTACGAACAAACAAACGCCCCTTTGTCTTTTAATAAGATGCCGTTTGATTTAAAAGTTGAGCCGACACAACGAAAAGACATAATAAAATCAAAACACGTTATTCTCGGACGTATTAAAAACGGAAAGTATAAATTTTTTACCGGATTAATTCCGACCGGATATAAAAATCAATACTTCGGCGACCACTACGAATATGTAAAAAGAAAAAAGAAAAACAGTTTTATAATATTTCAGTTTTCTGAAAATAAAAGAGAGCTGACAATATATTTTTTTAATCATTTCACTTTATACCCGAAAAAAAGATTAAAATTTATTACTGATTTTATGATTAGTTTGAATAAAAAAAGAGAGGCAACCACGCCCCCCTTAAATGTTCAAACCAAAACCAACGGCAAACCGTTCGGAATTGATAACAAAGATACAAAAAAATGATTGACTTCATAAAATCTTTGAATATACCGCTAAATATTTCTGAATTACTAAATAACACCTATTTAGAATTTAACGCCCTTGTAAGTGAAAAAACAGGCGAAATAAACGAAAATAGGTATATTGCAGAACATAAAAATTTAAAGTTTGAAATCATTACGAATAAATATGTAAATATTTCGGGCAGTATTCATAAATACCATAACAGCGGAAAACATAATTATAATGATTTTAATTTATATGATTTATTCCTGACAATCCGAGAACTAAACGAAAGATTTAAAATAAACCCCTTTTTAACGCCCCTGAACAACGTTGAATTTGCAGTTAATATAAAGACACCGTTTAATCCGAAAACTTATATAAGGCAAAATATTATAAGTCATAAAGGAACGCCGGCAAGTGTTAAAACATTTAAAGGAAACGGATATTTAAAAGAATTTGAACACTCTCAATATTATATTAAAATTTATGATAAAGGTTTGCAGTTTAACCGACCGGATAACATATTTCGTTTTGAAATTAAGGTTATGAAAATGGAATATTTGCAGACTATCGGAATAAATACACTTGCAGATTTATTAAACATTGAGAAACTTCAAAATTTAGGTAAAAATTTAGATAAAGTATTTAGCGAATTATTGATTATTGATAAGATTGATACAAAAATTTTAACAGCAAAAGAAAAAGAAATATATCAAAACGGTACAAATCCGATGTTTTGGGAACGGTTAAAACCAAACTCAAAAGATTATGAAAACGGAAACGAAACACCTCGATATAAAAAAGACAGGAAAAAATATTATTATGAATTAAACAGGTTTAAGAGCCTCATCAAAAAATATAATCTTAATCAATCACAGAAAGAAATATCAAAATTGATAGTAAACAAATGGAATAATTTATTAAAAATTGGTACAAAAAAACGGTACAAATTGACCGCCTTTTTAAATGAAATTTCTAATCAAAAAACCGAACACAAAACGGTACAAAATGACCATGATTTTAATAGTTTAGAAAATGCAAAAACGGTACAAAATGACACTTCTAATATAGTGTTAATTTGTACCAATAATAAAAGAGTATGTAAAATAACAAATTTAGATATATCAATGCAGAAAAAAGGCAGTAAATTTTTATGTATATCCGGAATAGAATTTTATCAAATATATTTTCCTGAAATTTACAGAAAACTTGAAAAAAGATTATCGGAAAAATGGGAAAATGCAAGTTTAGGAAAAAGAAATATTGAAATTGCACACAGTATAAGAAATGAATATTTTAATATTATCAATAATACAAAAAGAAGTATCAATAAAATTTTATCAATACCGAGTTTATTTAATAATTTGAATTTAATCGACAATCAAAAATTAAAGGTTGCCGGAATGATTTAAAAAATTTTCGTCGTTTTCCTATCTATAAGAGATAAAATAAAACAAATTACAACAAAATACAACATTATGGGTAAATTTAAGACATATTTAACAGCAAAAGAACAAAAGGCGGTTGAACTTTTGGCAATCGGTAAAAATTACAATGAAGTTTCAAAAGAATTAAAAATTGACCGTACTACCCTTTGGCAATGGAAACAGAAACCAACATTTGAGGCATATTATAACAGTCTTATAAAAGAAGTAAAGGAACACACCAAAGAAAAAATATTAAGTCTTTATGATGAGGCTCTGAAAACGGTTGAAAGTTGCCTAAAATCCGACAATGACAATATAAGATTAAAAACAGCTCTTTATTTGATTGATAAGGTTGAAAATATTGATTTTGGTTTGACTGATGCAAAACAGATAATTAAAAATCAATGTACTGAAACAAAAGAAATGTTTGATAATTGGGGGGTTTCAAACAATTTTAATAAAAATAAATATAATGAATTATGTAAGTTGCACGGAATAGAAACTGAATAAATATTAATTTTGGCACTCATCATAAATATTTATAACATGAAAAAAATAATAGCTATTATCATTTTGTTTTGTTTGTCAATAACAACTTATTCACAAAACTATAAACAAAGACTTGATTCATTAGAATTTGAAATTAAGAAAATAGAAAAAAAACAAACGAATATTGTTAATCAAATTGACTTACATCAAAAAAGATATAGAACCGGTGTATTTGTTTCTTTGTCCGGCACTTTTATTACAGTTATTTCTGCGGTAGTAATTAATCCAAATAATCCTATGTACTATGTAGGAACAATAACAGGCAGTATTTTAGGAGTATCTGGTTGTTTTATATCTCTTAACTCTTTTAAGTTTTTAAAAAAAGACTTTGATTATATAGATTTTTCAAAAAGTAGATATGATACCAACAAAACAAGTAGATATGATATGTATAAAAATGAATAGTTTTTTATCAAAAACAGAGTATTTTTAATCTATTCGTACCCTTATTCGTACCCCAAAATAAAAAACCCTCACTAATCATTTGATTAACAAGGGTTTTTATTTTGTTTGTGCGGTCCGGACGAGACTCGAACTCGCGACCCCATGCGTGACAGGCATGTATTCTAACCAAACTGAACTACCGGACCTTTTTCTTTTTGCGATTGCAAATGTAAATCTTTTTTTTTTTCTGCAAAATTTTTTTGTTCTATTTCTTGAAAAAACTAAAATTTACATTGCCATATTTTTTGGTTTCCTTGAAATACTTGTTATTCTCAAAATTGAAATTTGCCGAATGTTCAAGAATTAACAGCGAATTAATTGCTGTTTCATTATTAAGAATAATACGAGGAAGTGTATTAATTTTTTCATCAGAAAACGGCGGATCTGCAAAAATTATATCATAACTTAGGTCTGCTTTTAAACAAAATTTATAAACATCCGCAGAAATAACATTTCCGGGTATTGAAAATAAATTTGATATCTGATTTTTGATATGTAAACAGTTTTTTCTTGAGATTTCTACCGAAGTAACACTTTTACACCCTCTCGAAAAAAATTCTAAACTGATATTTCCTGTTCCTGAAAATAAATCAAGAACATTTAAATTTTCAATTTCGTATTTATTTTCCAAAATATTAAAAAGAGATTCTTTAGCGTAATCAGTAGTCGGTCGAGAACTAAAACCTTTAGGAGGAAATATCTTTCTCCCTTTTCGGCTTCCCCTAATTATCCTCATTATGTAGATTTAAAACATTATAAAGTAAATGTTGTTCTACATCTTTAAAATTGTATTGAATTTTATTATCAAGTTTCATAAACTTCAATTTAGGAATAAATTTATGAACGAAATAATAAAACTCTGTGTCTTTTTCAATAAAGCCTGAAATATTAAGGTGCATTTTATTCAGCTTAATGTCATATTGTTCGAGGGTGTTTAATAAATAATATACAAAATCATTTTCATCACTGAATAAATATGAATTAATCATTAAAAATTTATCGTCTTTGTATATTCCGATTTCAAATGAATCTGAATTTATATTTACATGAACAACCGGAAGTTTAAATTTAACTGCTTCTCCTGTTTTTAATAAGTTATTAATAAAAATATTATTTTGATGAACAAAAATAATTTCAGGAAATTTATTAACTAAAAGAGTTGTTAAATCAGAAGGGATTGCAAAAATATTATATGAATCAATTTTTTTTATATAATTAAAATGTATTTCTTCATATTCGCCCAAACGATGGTTAAATGTAAAATAATCTTTCAAATTTTTTCTGTCAAAAAGTTCAGCCGGAATAAGAGTTGATTTGTTTGTTACCAAACTGAAATAAACAGTTTTATAATTTTTACTTAAAAATAAATCTTCCTTAATCATTGCTTCTGCTTTTTCAACAATCGATTTATCAGCCAGTTTTTTTTCAAAATTATGATGATTTAAAGCAGCATATATATTTCCTACAGTATCTGTAATCACATATGAGTAGCCAATCTCATCAAGTTGCAGAGATAATATATAACCTGATGTTTTACTTTTAGAGAAACCTTCATTAAATACAAAGAAATTTTTCATTGTTATTTATAACTTATTCAAAATTGAGTTCTAAAGCTTTATTTATAAATTTATTAGCATAAAACATACCAAAAATTAAATCCGTAGTTTATTTTAGCTTTTGCATCAATCTTAACTACGGATTCCAAATATATAATTTTTTTTTATTTTTTTACTTGTTTAAATCATAATCCTTCGGCCAATTTCCGTCATTGTTATTATTTTCTTCTAATGAGCCTACTTTTAATCCCGGATAACGTTTTAAATTCTTCGCATCATCATCAATATTTGCAATAAGTTGTTTATCCAAACCGTTTAGCAATACTCGGTTTGAAACTTTTGCTTCAAAAACATTAATTGTTAATCCGCCTGCACTTACAGATGCAGTATCCATTTTAAACTTTTTACCGTCAGTAAAAGGAACAAGTCCGAATTTTTTTATATCGTATTCTTTATAAAGTGTATCAATAATACTTAGCTTAAATGTATCTCGTATAATAATACCTAATTCCCAAGCAACTCTTTCAGCTTTTTCCAAATTGTTATCTTGTTGCAAATAAATTGAATCAGGAGCTTCCCCTACTCTTTTTATTACAGACATTGAATCCGTTTGAATAAAATGTTTTAAACTGTCCATATTCGGACAATATTTATTGTATTCATTCTTAAACGCAATCTGTGCTGTTCTTATACGTTTTAATTCATCAACAGTCGCTTGGTATCTTTTAGTTTTTTCTGCATTGAATCTTATAGGAGTCATAATACTTTCGTATAATTTATATCCGGCAAAAATTGCAATAGCTAAAAACAAAAATCCTGTAATAACTTTTATCGTTTTACTTTTGGAAGATATTAAAAAGCTCCCTTTAATAATTAGAATCAATACAGCAACTCCTATCGCAACAGCAAGGATAATAACAGGAATGTCAATATTGTCAGTAATTGCATACAATATTATTTCAATAAGTAAAAAATAAACGGTATATGAACCGTATTTTATTAACTTGTTTTTTGCAAGACTCTCAATAAAAGTAACTAGGGCAACACCAATAGTTGCTACGATTAAAATAATTATATAAACTGTCATTTTTTATTAGAATTTTAGTTCGTTTGCAAATTTAAAAAAAATATCTTTTTATTTTAATTTTTCTTTACAAAATAAAATATATATTGACCTTCTGAAATAATACTGATTTTTTTAATGCTGAATAACTTTATATATAACGAAGTAATTAACAATTTAGTTTATGACCCTTTGAGCGGTCAAAAAGAACTTATAAGAAAATTATCAGAGTTTGTTTCTTCCGGTTCTTCCGAAAGCGAAATCTTTCTTTTAAAAGGTTATGCCGGAACAGGAAAAACAAGCACAATTGCAGCTTTAGTTAATGCTCTCGAAAAATTAAAAATTAAAACCTTATTGCTGGCTCCCACAGGAAGAGCAGCAAAAGTTCTAAGTGCGTATTCAAATAAAAATGCATATACAATTCATAAAAAAATATACAGGCAACAATCTTCAAGTGACGGAACAGGAAAATTTACTTTAGATATCAACCTCCGTTCAAACACTTTTTTTTTAGTTGACGAAGCCTCTATGATTGCAAACCAATCCTTTGAAAACTCCGTTTTCGGAAGCGGCAGACTTTTGGATGATTTAATAGAGTTTGTTTATAACAAAAAAAATTGCAAATTAATATTAGTGGGTGATACTGCACAGCTACCTCCTGTCAAATTAGATATAAGCCCTGCTTTGAATAAAAAAGAACTGGAATCTTACGGTTATGACGTTATTGAACATATACTTACGGAAGTTGCCAGACAGGAGAAAAATTCCGGCATTTTATATAATGCAACTAAAATAAGAAAAATTCTTGATAAAAGTATGTCATTTGAGCAAAATATTGAATTTAAAGGCTTTCCAAAAATAAAACTGAGTGATTTTAATGACATTAACAGAATCGAAGGAGCAGATTTAATAGACAGTATTTCTGATGCATATAATAAATATTCCGAAAAAGATGTTGCAATTATCTGCAGGTCAAACAAAAGAGCTAATAAGTTTAATCAAGGAATTCGTTCAAGCGTCTTTTTTAAAGAAGACGAAATTGCAACAGGCGATTTAATAATGGTTGTAAAAAATAATTATTTTTGGGCGGAGAAATATGATTCAATTGACTTTATTGCAAACGGTGACACAGCTGAAATTATAAAAATACACAGATACACCGAAAGATACGGCTACAGGTTTGCTGATGTTTTGTTAAAATTTTATGACTATAATGAAACAGAAATAGAAGCTAAAGTAATGCTGGATACACTACAATCAGAAACAGCTTCTCTTTCTTTTGAGGAAAATAAAAAATTATATGCCGAAATTGAAGAAGATTTTACAGATATTAAAAACAAACGAAGCAGGTTTAAAAAAATTAAAGAACACCCTTTTTTTAATGCACTTCAAATAAAATTTGCTTATGCAATTACATGCCATAAAGCCCAAGGCGGACAATGGCAAAAAGTATTTGTAGATCAAGGATGGATAACCGAAGAAATGATAAACAGGGAGTATCTGCGTTGGCTTTATACTGCATTTACACGCTCGACTAAAGAACTTGGTTTAATAAATTTCAAGAAAGAGTTTTTTTATAACGACGAAATTTTTGAATAATTTTAAACTTGGTTATTTTTGCAAATTTCAATATATAAAATTTTTGAATGTCCGATAAAACTATTAAAATAAATTTTAAAGATATAACAGACAGAATTGCTGAAAATTATTTACGAAAAAAGTCTTTAAAATATGCAAACATTTCACAAAAAGAAAAGACTAAAATTCTTGATGCTACAACGAAAATCAAAAGAAAAACGCTTTTAATTGCTGCATTGTACGGAGCTCTCGGTGTTGCTTTCTTATATATTCCGCAATATATTTTTTCCGAATCATTTTCAAAAACTCAATACACCGTTCCTTATATTAATTACAGTTTTGATTTATCAATATTCGAACTTTTATACGGTTTCGTACTTGTCGGTTTAGAAATTTGGCTTTTAATGAAGGGAGATTTAAAAGCCGTAAGTAAAATTGCTGCGGTTTACGGACATAATGCAAACAACGAAAACTTTGAATCAGAAGAACTTGCATTAATCGGACTCGGCAAAGACAGAGGCCGCTTTACTGAGGTAGGCATAAACCCTTATCAAAACTTCTCAAAAACCGGCGTACTCTTTCTTCGGCTTTTATTCATTGTAAAAGCAATGCTTTCAAATTTTATATTTAAAATAATTATAAAAAAAGTATTGGGAAGGCTTGCAATAAGAGCAGTTGTTGATTTAGCAGGCATTCCCATATATGCTGTTTGGAATGCTTATGCATCTTCAATCGTTATCAGAAAAACAGATATGCGAATGAAAGCAATAAAACAAATGAATAAAACCGGCAAATATTTTTCAGATAAATATAAAAACAACAAAGAATTTACCGATTTAATTTATGATACATTTGAATACATTGCTGTTACCAAAAAAAGTTTTTATCCTACGGATTATATTTTTGCAAAACATTTCTTTAGTATTTTTAATATTAAAATAGAAGACGAACACAAACTCTCAGAAAATTATTTCGAAAAAATAAAACTGCTCCCGAAAGACATAAAACTTGCAATCGGTCAAATACTTATATTAGGTTTTTTACTTGACGGCAAAATAGGAAGTTTTGAAATAGGCATTATTAACAAACTCAAAAAAAACAATATTATCCCGTATAGCTTAACTCATATTAAGAAATGGACAAAACACTATAAATTAGGAAACGGTTTTGACGAAATGTTTAATTCCGATAAAAATACTCAATGACATTTTTATTAAAAGATTGTTTTGCTAATTTTACGAATATTTTATTGCTAAAATAACAAATAATGATACTAAAAAGATTATTCATATTATCATCAACACTTCTGGTATTTACCTTACAAATAAAAGCTCAAATTGCAGATAGAGATGTAATTAATAATCTTATAGAAGAAATAGCAGAAGCAAGTGACGAAGAACTCGATTATACATTACTTTACGAAGATTTATATTATTTTGCCCGAAACCCTTTAAACTTAAATACGGCAACAAGAGAGGATTTGGAACGATTTCAATTTCTTTCCGACTTTCAAATTGAAGATATTTTAGAATACCAAAGAACTTCCGGTGAAATGCATTCAATATACGAAATACAACTTTTAGAAAGTTTCTCGGCAAAAGAAATAGGACAACTTTTACCCTTTATTACTGTTGCAAAAAAGGGAGTAAAGCAAATGCCCGATTTCAAAAGAGCATTAAAATACGGAAGAAACAGCATCTTCTTAAGAACACAATTTAACATACAAAAAGGGAAAGGCTTTGTATATGACGATAATGCTTTTGAGCTTAACCCCGATACAAATTTGTATATGGGCAACAGGCTTAAATTTTACACAAAATATCAGTTCGATTATAAACGAAAAATAAGATTCGGGTTTGTAACAGAAAAAGATCCCGGAGAACAATTCTTCAAAGAAACTCAAAAGCAAGGGTTTGACTATTACAGCGTACACTTACAAGTAGATGATGTTTGGAAGTTCAAAACAATTACTTTGGGCGATTTTCAAGCTCGTTTCGGTCAAGGTTTGGTTTCTTGGTCAGGTATGTCAACAGGAAAATCTGTATATGTAATGTCAATAAAAAAGAAATATGACGGGTTAAGAAAATATTCCTCAACAGACGAAAACAAATTTTTTAGAGGAGCAGGAGCAACTTTAAGGTTGAAAAATTTTGACATTACCGGTTTTTTCTCTCTCAAAAACATTGACGGAAACAGAACACTTACCGATACCGTAACAAACCAAATTGATTTTGAAGGCACGTTTCAAACAACCGGTTTGCACAGAACCCCAAATGAAGTTTTTGACAAACATTCTGTTTCGGAATTAGTTTACGGCGGAAATATAAAATGGAATAAACCATGGTTTAAACTCGGAGCTACATACATACAATATTCTTTCAGCGAAGAACTTCAAAAAGACCAAATATATAATCAATTTGCATTTCAAGGAAACAAAGGAATGAATGCAAGTATTGATTATCAGGCAAACTATAAAAACTTTATTTTTTTCGGAGAAGAAGCTATAAGTCATTCGGGAGGATATGCATTACTGAATTCTGTTATGATAAAACTTGCTCCGCAAATGTCTTTAGCTGTTCTTCAACGATATATAGCAAAAGACTATCAAGCATATTATGCTGCAGGATTCGGCGAACAATCAAATACAATTAATGAAAACGGTATGTATTTCGGAACGGAAATCAGCCCTGTCAGAAAAGTTAAAGTATCAGCTTATTACGATTTATATAAAATACCTTGGCTAAGATACAGAGCATACGCACCGTCGGCAGGAGATGAATTTTTCTCGCAAATAGACTATAGTCTCAGCAGGTATGTAAACATGCACGTCAGATACAAGCAAGAATCTGTATTAAAAAATTCATCAGATGATTTTACGGGTGCCGTACCGCTTGTGCAAACATTAAAAAAAGAATTCCGATATCACATAACATATTCTCTTTCAAGGAACTTAGTATTGAAAAACAGAATTGCATTTGCTAAATTTGATAAAGAAGGAGAAGATATTGAAACAGGATTTATGTTTTATCAAGATGTGAATTATAAATTTGAAACATTTCCCTTAAAATTAAATTTCAGACTGGCATTTTTTGATGCAGCATATAATGCACGAATATATACTTATGAAAATGATATTCTTTACGGATACTCAATACCGGGTTTAAGCGGACAAGGAATAAGAACTTACCTGACTTTAAAATATACAGTTATTAAAGATTTTATTGACATTTGGTTGCGTTATGCTAATTATTCATATTCTGACAGAGATATAATAGGATCCTCACTTGATGAAATTCAAGGAATCAATAAATCCGAAGTAAAATTTCAAATAAGAATTAAGTTTTAACAAATAAATTTCATAAATAAATTTTATTGTAGTATTTTTCAGGTATTAAAAAAATACACCATGGAAAACGGCAAATTAAAATCATTTTTAAAAAAAATTGAACTTTTTAAAGCTTTTAACGACAGTGAGCTTGATAAAATAATTAAAATTATTGAGTTAAAAACTTTTGAAAAAGACACAGTTTTATATGAGCAAGATTTTAACAGAAAAAACACCTATGTAGTCCTGTCCGGCGAAGTTCAGTTGTATAAAACAAGTTCATTCGGTGAAAAAATACCGATTACCCAATTTCAAAAATATGATTTTATAGGAGAAGGTGCAATAGTTGATGACTCTCCTCATTCTACATCGGCAAGCACCTTAACAGATGCTGAGATTTACATCATAAATGCCGAAAAATTTAAAGAACTGTTAAATAAAGACGGAAAAATAGCCGTTAAAATTTTTACCGAAATATCCCAAATTATTTCAAGAAGAATGAGCCATGCAACGGTTCGCCTTATTAATATCGGAGCTCAATATGTTTCCGGACATTCACGAGAAGAACATGATTTGTTAGGTTACAGAAATGTTCCTGATGAATATTATTACGGAATTCAAACACTTCGTGCAAGAGAAAATTTTAATATTTCAGGAATAAGCATCAGTTTCTACCCTGACATTGTTATTGCATTTGCAATGGTTAAAAAAGCAGCGGCAAAAGCAAATAATGAAATAGGATTATTGCCTGACGATTTAACCGAAGCAATTGTGTTTGCCTGTGATGAATTACTTCACGGAAAATATCATAAAGAATTTGTAGTTGATATGATTCAAGGAGGTGCGGGAACATCTACAAATATGAACGCTAACGAAGTTATTACAAATTTGGCTTTAGTTTATATGGGCAAAGAAAAAGGCGAGTATAAATTTATTCACCCCAACAATCACGTAAATCTCTCACAATCAACAAATGACAGCTATCCTACATCTGTAAAAATTGCTTTAAAAAACAGCAGTATTAAACTTAATAAAGAGTTGAAGCTGTTAGTTAATTCATTTAAGAAAAAATCCGAAGAATTTAACCATATTCTAAAAATGGGCAGAACCCAACTTCAAGATGCCGTGCCTATGACTTTAGGCCAAGAATTCGGTGCTTACGCAACAACCTTAGAAGAAGAAATAACAAGAATAACAAGAAATGCAGATTTAATGCTGAACGTAAATATGGGAGCAACTGCAATCGGAACCGGCATCAATGCAGACCCGAGATACAGTTCTATTGTAATTAAATATTTGAGAGAAATTACCGACCTTGATATAACACTTGCAGAAAATTTAGTTGAAGCAACACAAGATACCGGAGGATTTGTTATGTTTTCCTCAGCATTAAAACGTTTGGCAATTAAATTATCAAAAATTATGAATGATTTAAGGCTACTGTCTTCCGGGCCGAGAGCAGGTTTAAACGAAATAAATTTACCTGCCGTTCAACCCGGTTCGTCAATAATGCCGGGCAAAGTAAACCCTGTAATTCCGGAAGTAGTAAATCAAATTGCTTTTAAAGTTATAGGTAATGATATAACTGTTACGATGGCTGCCGAAGCAGGTCAGTTAGAACTCAATGTTATGGAGCCGGTTATTGTCCAAAGTTTATTTGAATCTATCGAAATGCTGAAAAACGGAATGTCGGTTCTTCGTTACAGAACCATTGAAGGAATTACGGCAAACGAAGAACATATTGAAAATATGGTCAGAAACAGTATCGGAATTGTTACGGCTCTTAATCCTGTTATCGGTTATGAAAACAGCAGTTCAATTGCAAAAGAGGCATTGGAAACAGGAAAAAGCGTTTATGATTTAACATTGGAACGAGGTTTGCTTTCAGAAGAGGAACTTAAAAAAATTCTTTCCCCCGAAAATATGATTACACCTCATAAGCTTAAATAAACCTTTAAAATAAATTAAGATTTTAAACCTCTGCAGCATGGTTGTCCCTGAAAAACCATTTAGATTTTTTAAGATTATAAATACAGAGATAAACCGACAAAATTATTAAGGTATCCTTAGAAATTCAACAATCTAATTTAGAAAAAGGGTATTGTTATTACTTTGCTTGCCCTGTAACCGGAAAGCCGACCAAAAGGTACAAAAGAATAATGAACCAACTCAAAAAAGCTGAACAAGTTAATTATTCAGATTTTGAAAAAATGTTACAGCCCTAAAATAATTTTTGATATTTTGAACAGGTGTTTTATGCAAATCCTATGCAAATAGAAAAACGTTACAAAAATATTTACTTGTAACGTTCTCATTTTAAATGTGATCCTTGGCAGATTTGAACTGCCGACCCCTTGCCTGTCAAGCAAGTGCTCTAAACCAACTGAGCTAAAGGATCTTTCTCAGAATATAAAATTAAAAACTGCCGGCATAATTACGCAAGCAGTTTTTAATTTTATTTTTATACTTCTTCTTTTTTAATATTCGGCAATTCCAAACCATAGCCTTTTCGTTTATCTTCATATTTTAACATAAATGCAAAAAGGAGTGCCAATATAGAAAGTCCCAAAAATATTAACATGTCATAGAAATAATCATATCTTATATTTAACTTTTCTTTTTCAATTACTTTGAACGCATTGCTTTTTCCTATTTGAATTACATTATCCAAAATATTTTCTTTTTTATCAGAAAAATTAACACTGTTTATTTCCTGAGAAATACTAAGATAAATTTCACTCTTAACACTTTCAGTATCAACATCTTTAATGGGCACAGGAACATAATCGGCATATTGAACAATAGAATCTACTGCTGTTCCTGTTGCTTTTTCAACTGCTTTATCAATATCTTCTGTTGTGAAATTATCTCCGATGAGAACTTCATTAAATGCTTTTTCAATTGCATCTTTTACTACAATTTTATTTGGTGAAACATCCGGATTTGTAGTGTTTAAGACAGTCCCTAAAATCAAAGGAATAAACAACAAACCAATATTTTGAATCCAAAAAATCACGGCATAAGCAGTACCTAATTGTTTTTCAGGAATAATTTTCGGAACTGAAGGCCACATTGCAGAAGGAACAAGAGAAAATCCGATTCCAAGAATAATAACCATTACTGCAGCAACCCACCATAATGTTAAAGCCGGGATTGCTAATATTCCGTGAACAAAAATTAATATTAATGATCCGACAATCATAATTGTTGCTCCCTTGCCATACTTGTCATATATCCCTCCGAATAAAGGAGTTAAAAACAAGGTTCCGAAAGGTAATAATGCCGGAATAGTTCCCGCAAGATAAGGGCTTACATTATATTTGTTAATCATTAAATCAGTTGCATAGAATAAAAACGGGAATACTGCCGAATAAAACAACACACATAAAATTGCAATATACCAAAATCCTCTGTTGCCTATTATTAATAAAATATCTTTAACTTTAAACTCATCATCAGCTGAAACTTCTTCTTTTATACTTTCTTCTGATTTATCAAGTTTTTTATCTAAAATAGAGAAAAGAGTAAACGATACAACACCCATTATCATTACAATTAATGCAAATAAAATAGGAGCTGTTACAGTAAAATTCTTTGCAAGAGGCAATGATATTGCAAGAGCAAGTAATGTCCCTAACCTGGCAATAGACATTTGCATACCCATTGCTAATGCCATTTCCTTTCCTTTAAACCATCTAACAACCGCTTTTGAAATTGTAATTCCGATAGCTTCTGTTCCTACACCAAAAATTGCAAACCCCATAGAAGAAAGAAATACTTGAGTTTTCATAGCTCCGAGAAGAGGAATATTGATTACCGCACCTTCAGCAAATTGATGTTTAACAGCCCAATAGTTCAAAGCTGTACCCAAAAACATTATAATAGTTGCTCCTAAACCTGTTTTTCTTACGCCGAGTTTATCAAGAATAAAACCGCTAAAGATAAGCATAAATAAGAACACATTAAACCAAGCATAAGCTGATGTATAGGTTCCGAAATCTTCACTGTTCCAACCCAAGATACTTTCAAGCATCGGTTTAATGGAAGATAAAGCATAATTAAAATAGTATGCACCAAAAATTGATAATGAGGCAAGAATTAAGGCAGTCCACCTTGCTCCTTTTGATTCTCGCAATGATTGTTTTATTTTATCAGTCATTATTTAAAATTTTATTTTAAAAAATCAGAGAACAAATAACGTAAATTCATACCGAATTATAAAATTTTTTTTCATATTTGGTGCATAAAAAATACATTAAAAAGATGAAACTAAAAATTGTTAATAAATCAAAACATCAACTTCCCGAATATGAAACAGTTCTGTCGGCAGGAATGGATTTAAGGGCAAATATTGTTAAGCCTGTAATTTTAAAACCTCTCGAAAGAGCTTTAATAAAAACCGGATTATTTATTGAACTTCCGGAAGGTTACGAAGCACAAATACGCCCCAGAAGCGGTTTAGCATACAAACACGGAGTGAGTATCGTAAACTCTCCCGGAACAATTGATGCAGATTATCGCGGAGAAATAGGAGTAATTTTAGTAAATTTATCTGATAAAGATTTTACGATTCAAGACGGAGAAAGAATTTGCCAAATGGTTATTGCAAAACACGAAAAAGCAGAGCTTATTGAAGTTGATATTTTAAATGAAACAAAAAGAGGTGCCGGCGGTTTCGGGCATACAGGAAAATAAAGTTTGAAGTTTAATTTCATGTAAAATCATTTTATAAATAAATTTATCCGAACAAAAATGAAACTTGTTTTTGCAACAAATAACAAACATAAACTTGAAGAGGTTAAGACGATAATTGACAACAAACTTGAACTCCTCAGTTTAAAAGATATAAAATGTTTTGAAGAAATTCCGGAAACTCAAAATACAATTGAAGGAAATGCTTCTCAAAAAGCAAATTATATTTATGGAAAATATAAAATAAATTGTTTCGCAGATGATACAGGACTTGAAATAGATGCTCTGAACGGAGCTCCGGGTGTTTATTCCGCAAGATATGCAGGAAAAAATTGTTCTTTTGAAGATAATGTAAATAAAGTTCTCAGCGAGTTAAATAATGTTTCTGATAGACAAGCAAGATTTAAAACTGTTATTTCTTTGATAATAAACGGTAAAGAATTTCAATTTGAAGGTATTATAAAAGGTAAAATCATTAAAGAAAAAAGAGGAACCTCCGGGTTTGGTTACGACCCTATTTTTTTACCCGAAGGTTACAACAAAACCTTTGCAGGACTGTCATCAGAAATAAAAAACAAAATAAGCCATAGAGGAATTGCAACAAATAAACTTGCGGAATTTTTAAAAACTTTTTAAACAATTTAATATCCTGTTTTTGCGTTAAAATTTAATTCACAATTTGCTAAAACCTATGATATATTCTATTCGTTTAATCTTGATTTCTGTTATTTTTTTTGTGACAAATACTGTTTCCTTTTCTCAAGTAAAAGTAGGAGAATGGAGAGAACATTTTTCTTATCGCAAAACTTCGTGCGTTGCAGATGCCGGAGATAAAGTATATGTTGCAGGAGAACTTGCCGTGTTTTCTTTCGATAAAGAAGATGGAAGCATCGAGCGACTGTCAAAAGTTAACGGCTTGTCTGACGCTGAAATTCAAACAATTGCATTCAATAAGGCAAATAACTCTTTAGTAATTGCTTACAAAAATTCAAATATTGACATTCTAAAAGATAACATAATCTATAACCTTTCTGACATTAAAAGAAAACAAATAAGCCACAGTAAAACTATTAATAAAATTACATTTATAGGAAATACGGCATATTTATCATGCGGTTTCGGCATTGTTCTTCTGAATACCGAAAAATTAGAGTTTTCTGACACATATATAATAGGAGAAAACGCATCATACTTAAACATTAACGATATCAGTTTATTTAATAACAATTTATATGCAGCAACGGACATAGGTTTGTATTATGCCGATATTAATGAAGGCAATCTTTCCGATTACAGAAATTGGCATTTAGTTACAAACATTCCTGACTACCAATACAAAATCAACATTTTAAATTCTTTTAACGGAAATTTATTTGCCAATCAAATCAACCCGGCAACTGATAATGACACCTTATATTTTCTGAACAATAATAACTGGAACATTTTTAATGAAAATTTTGACAATATTAAATCTGTTACAAATACTGAAAATAATATAGTTATTACACAAAAAGGGTTACTGAAGATATACGACACTTCATTTAATTTGGTGAAAACAGTTGATTGGTATCCTTTAATTAGCGGAGTATCAACATGGACAGATATGAGGTTCGGAATTACCGATGAAAATTTGAATATATTTATTGCTGACAATTTACACGGATTAGTTCAAACTAATTTCGGATATTTTGAATCTTCACTTCCCGACGGACCGTCAGACAATTACACTGCAAAAGCGGAAACCTTTAACGGAACATTGATTACGACAAACGGAAACAATAAAGCAACCGGGTGGCGTGCTCCCGTCTATAATATATTTAAAGATGAAATGTGGGAAACATACGGCATTTCAAATGATACTGCAATGAACTTTTTTTCAATAGAAATTAACCCGAATAATCCCGATAATGTTTTCATAGGTTCATGGGGTTACGGAATTTTTGAATTTGACAATAATGTTTGGACAAAAAGCTACAATAATACAAACAGTTCTCTTCAAGCTATTTCCGGATATGATTACGGGTTTATACGAATAAGTGATTTAACTTTCGACAATAATAACAACCTTTGGGTTGCTAACCAACATACAGGAGAACCTATTTCTGTTAAAACAAAAGATAATGAATGGCAAAGCTTCAATTTTAACGGAAGCATAACAAACTACTACCCTGAAGAAATAATTACAACACAAAACAATACAAAATGGGTTGTTTTAGGAGAAAGCAAAGGCATTCTTGCATTTAATGATAATAATACTCCGCTTGACAAAAATGATGACGACTATAAATTATTCAGTCCGGTTACAAGTGAAGGAGAGCCTGTTTCAAATACTATTTTTTCTGTTGAAGAAGATAAAAGCGGGAATATTTGGGTAGGAACAGGCGAGGGTGTGGTTATTTATTATAATCCTGATGATGTATTTACCGAAAGTATTTATGCCGACAGAATACAACTTACATCATACGGAAATGATACTACCGAGCAATATTTATTAAGTACCGATGTTATTACGGACATTGAAACGGACGGAGCCGACAGAAAGTGGATTGCTACACAAAATTCAGGAGTATTTTTGGTTTCGGATAACGGAAAAGAAGAAATTCACAATTTTAATAAATATAACAGCCCTTTAATTTCAAATTCAATTAATGATATTGCAATAAACCATAAATCCGGTGAAGTTTTTTTCTTAACCGATAAAGGAATGATGTCTTACCGAAGTGATGCCACAAAAGCCGGAGAAACATTCGGGAATGTTTATGTTTTTCCGAATCCTGTAAGACCTGATTATTCAGGATTAATTACCGTAACAGGTTTGGCTGACGATGTAAATGTAAAATTTACCGACATCTCCGGAAATGTTGTTTTTGAAACAAATTCTCTCGGCGGACAAGCAATTTGGAACGGGCAAACTTTTAACGGAAGAAAAGTAAGTTCCGGAGTTTATCTTGTATATTCAACAAATGATGACGGAAGTCAAACTTTTCTTACCAAATTATTATTTCTAAATTGATTAAATTATTTGGCTGAAAACAGTGAAAATATACTTTTGTGAAAATCAAAATATGAAAATGAACATTTAAACTGTTTGCAATTTTTATTGCATCTTCCGGCAGGTTTAAAAGCACCGTAGGTTCATAGCAAGTATTTGAAATGCGGTTTCCCCGCATAATAATCTTCCTCCGATTTCAACAGCTTCATTTACCCATTATTCAACTCTGGCAACTTCAAAAAGAGATATTAACGAACCGACTTCTGTTTTTTCAATTGCTTTCAGCATTTTTATTTTTTTATTGTTATTTATAACTTTAACATCCAAAGACTTGTTCCTTTACTTTTGTCAGGATCTTTGACAGATGTTTCAAATATCAGCAAACTTCCGTCGGGTGAAATTGAGGGTGCTCCGTCGTAACCTTTGTAAGTTGTAAGTTGTGTTTGACTTTCGCCCGTTATTGGTGCTTTATAAATATTTGCATACTCCACTCCGTAATCGGAACTAAATATAATGTATTGACCGTCAAGTGTAAATACAGCATCTGTTTTGCTCCCTTCAAAATTTGTTATTTTAGTTTTATTTGTACCGTCGGTATTCATAATCCAAATATCCCATTGATTATTTTCTTCTTTTTGATACAAAATCTTATCACCTTTCGGTGACCAGTTAGGTTGCTTGCAATCTTTTCCTAAAGGCGTTAAATTAATATATCCTGAAGTTCCGTCAAGTTTATATTTCATGATTACCCCGTTACTTTCTTCGTCTAATTTATGACTTTCAAAAACAACCCATTTTCCGTCAGGCGAAAAAGTAGGTTCATAGGCAACGCTGTCTTGCCTGTTAGTTATACGAATTTCATTCCCTGTTATGCCGTTTTCCCGAATATAAAAAATTTCATCATGCGGTTCTCTGTCGGATGAGAAAACAATAGAATTACTTGAACTGTTCCAACACTCGCCGGGCAAATTTACATTACTGCTTCCGTCAACAATAAGTTCTTTTAACTCGTTAGTTTCAAGATTATATGTATATAAATCGGAAGGGGGCTTGTTGTAACCTTTCCGGAAATTAGTAAAAACAATTGTTTTGCCGTCGGGCGAAAAAGCCGGATTTTGAATACTTCCGGATAAATCAATCTCTAATTTAACGGCATCGTCTTGTCTGTTAATTTCAATATTACTTTTGCATGAAAGAAAACCCACAAAAAACATCAAAAAAGTAAATCTGTAAATTGTTAATTTCATAACATCTTTTTAAATGAATATTCCAATTCTTATCTCAAAATTATAATTTTTTTCAGAAATTCATTATCAAACCTTGCTTCATTTTTTCAAAAAACATTACATCCTGTCGCTACAAACAATTCTGCGATTAATTTAGTTTACTGAAAACAAGACATTTTAACACAAAATAAAGCTATTTTAACAAAAAATTGATTAAATAACCGACTTTTATTTTATATTTGTAAATAGTAGAATATGGTTAAATTATAGACAAAACTCATAAATGGAAAGATTAAAAGGCGAAGATTTTATAAACCCCAAATATGCTGAAAGGATTAATAATGATGTAGTTGCAAAATTTATTCTGCAACTAAAAAGTTATAACAAACTAAATAAAATTTATTCAGCTAACTTTGATAAAGACGGTATTGAATTTATAGATTCAGTGCTGGATTCATTAGGAATTCAATATGAAGTTGAAGAAAGCGACCTTGACAGAATTCCGGAGAAAGGTCCTTTTATCACAGTATCTAACCAGCCTTTCGGAGGAATTGACGGACTTTTGTTATTAAAAATAATATTAGAAAAAAGACCTGATTTCAAGTTGCTTGCAGACTATTTGCTCCATAATATAGAACCTTTAAATAATTTTTCAATTCCTATAAGCGAACAAAAAGGAATTGCTAACAAGTTCAATTTCACCACATTAAAAAGAACACTTAAACATCTCGAAGAAGGAAATGCCGTGGGTATTTTCCCAGCTGCAGAAATTTCAAAAGTTCACTCGTTACACAATATAAGCGATAAAAAATGGAAAAATTCTCTTATTAAGCTTGTAAAAATTGCAGATGTTCCGGTTGTTCCTGTTTATTTTAAAGGGAAAAACAGCTGGATTTTTCATTTATTAAGGAGTATTAACCCTGCTTTTCAGTCGGTAAGATTATCGAAAGAGTTTTTCAATAAAAAAAGAAAAAAGATTTATGTCAGGATAGGAAAACCTATTTCAGTAAAAGAACAACACGAATTCAAAGAAACTGAAATTTTTTCAAGATTTTTAAGAGCCAAAACGTATGCTCTGGGAACGCCTTTGATGGTTAAAAAATTTTTCAGACCTAAGTTTATTGCTCGGAGCAAAAAGGTTGAGAAAATAATTGACCCTATACCTGTAAGCAAATTACTTCCGGAAATTGAAATGCTAAAAAAAGATTATTTCTTATTTGACAGTAATGAATATAGTGTTTTATGCGGCCCGTCAGTCGAAACACCAAATTTACTGACAGAGGTAGGCAGATTGCGAGAAGTTACGTTCAGAGAGATAGGAGAAGGAACAAACAGAAGCTTAGATCTTGACGAATTTGATTTATATTTTAATCAACTGATTATTTGGGATAACAAAAACAACAAAATAGCAGGAGCATACAGAGCCGGAAGGGGAGATGAAATTATGCAACAATTCGGACCGAAAGGGTTTTATATTCAATCTCTTTTTAATATTAAAAAAGAATTTCATCCTATACTTGAAGAATCCTTAGAATTGGGGCGTTCATTCATTATTAAAGAGTATCAACGAAAACCTTTATCTTTATTTTTGCTTTGGAAAGGAATTTTATACTTCCTGTTAAAAAATAGACAATACAGATACCTAATTGGTCCTGCCAGCATAAGCAATGATTTTACAAAATTTTCTCAAAGCTTAATTGTTGATTTTTTCAAGGCAAATTATTTTGATAATGATTTAGCAAAATATATTGTTCCCAGAAAACAATTTAAAGTTAAACAAAATCCTAATTTTGATAATGAAGTGTTCATCAAAAATACGGGAAGTGATGTGAAAAAACTAGATAAATTTATACAAGATATTGAACCCGGATACAGTACACCCATATTGTTTAAGAAATATATTCAACTAAGTGCCAAGCTATTAGGATTTAATGTTGACCCTAAATTTAACAATTGTGTTGACGGTTTAATGATTCTTGACATTTTTGATGTGCCCTTAAGCACACTTCAATCATTATCAAAAGAATTTGAAGACGACTCTATTCTTGAAAGATTTAATTTTTAAAAGTCAATAATTTTTAATTCTTTTGTAAGTTTCTTATAAAAAATCATTTGGATATTACATTTATTATAAAAGGAGTTGCCATAGGCATTTTAGTTTCTATTCCGGTAGGACCGGTTGCCGTGCTGGCCATACAACGCTCTCTTAACAAAGGATTTAAATCGGGCTTTATTACAGGCATCGGTGCAGCTTCTGCAGATATTGTATATGCTGTTATTGCAGGTTTCAGTATAACTTTTATATCAGATTTTTTAATTGAAAACCAAACTTATATAAGAATAATAGGCGGCTTGTTTCTAATTCTGATAGGATACAGGATATTTATATCTAACCCTGCAAAACAAATTAGGAAACTAAGAACAAAAGGAAACAATTACTATAAAGATTTCTTCACAAGTTTTCTTGTAACTGTTTCAAACCCGTTGACAATACTTGCTTTCGGTGCTATTTTTGCAAGTTTCAATATGGTAGATAAAGAAAGCGGTACCTTTTCTGTTTTTATTCTGATAATTACTGTTTTCAGCGGTGCTGCATTTTGGTGGATTGCCCTTACCGCAATTACAACTATTTTTAAAAATAAAATTCGTTTACGCAATCTTCTTTGGATTAACAGAATAACAGGAGTTTTAATTGTACTCTTTGCCGTTTTATTAATTATAAGTGCTTTTATTCCTGAAACTTCCGATTTAGGAACGCAGTTTCAAAAATAAGTGTTAAGTGGCTTTACATAATCAGCTTTCACAAAAGTATTTTAGATAATTATAATTCAGAATTATAAAAAATGTCAGGTTCTCACTTTTTTACGACTTATAATGAAAACAACCCGTAAAAAATAAAATAATGATTAAATATATTTTTATCCCGTTTTTTTTAATATATATTTTATTTGATGTTAATGCACAAAAGATTAATGAAAAAAACGGAGTTACCCAGGTAAATTCAAGTGAATTTAAAGAACTGATTAAAAACAAAAATGCAACTTTTATTGATGTTCGTACAAACTCGGAATATAGTGCAGAACATATTGAAAATGCAGGGCAACTGAATTATTATGCTCTCGATTTTAAGAAAAAATTATTACTTCTGCCGAAAAACCAACCAATATATTTATACTGCAACACAGGATACCGCAGCCAAAGAGCCGGGGAAATTCTTATTAAAAGCGGTTATAAAAATGTTTATAATCTTGAACATGGTATTATGGAATGGAATTTAAAAGAACTGCCTGTTGTTGAGGGAGATAAATCGCTTCTGAATAAAGAAAACGCAATGAGTGTTGATGATTTTAAAAAGCTTATTGCTTCCGACACACTTGTTTTTATTGATTTTTATGCACCGTGGTGCGGTCCTTGCCGAAAAATGATGCCTATGATTGACAGCCTTAAAACTGAATACCACGGAAAAGTGAAAATTGTAAAAGTTAATTCTGATGTAAGTAAAAAACTAGTAAAAGAATTAAAACTTATAGGAGTTCCTTACCTTGTTCTTTATAAAAGTAACAAATTGCTTTTTGAAAAAAGCGGTTTTGCAACCCGAGAAGAATTAGTTAACGAATTTAAAAAATAAATTTACATTTGCACACCCATAATCAAAATGTCATCTATTTGGTCTTCATTTCCTTGCCATTCAATAAGTTTGTTTTTTAAAATTTCTCCCTGTTCTTTCATAGGTTTACTTTGAACGGACATAATTACATCCTTTAATTGAGTATATTTAAACTTTTTATTTCTCGGCCCTCCGAATTGATCGGCATATCCGTCAGAGAAAATATAAACAGTATCGCCTTCGTCAAGCTGAACAATATGGTCTGTAAAAATATCTACAACACCGTCAACATTAACTCCTATGGGTAATTTGTCGGCTTTTATTTCAATAAGTTCTCCGTTTTTCACATAATACATCGGATTGTAAGCTCCTGCATACATAACTTCTTTTTTTTCAAAATCAACTGTGCAAACAGCCAAATCCATGCTGTCTTTAACTCCGCTTTCGTCATGTGTTTGTCTTAATACATCATTAACATATTCATCAAGGAAAGATAAAATTTCTCCCGGAGTATTTACGCTGTCTTTCCCGACACCTTGAATAAGCCCGTTAAAACCTATTACAGACATAAGTGCTCCGGGAACTCCGTGTCCGGTACAATCAACGGCAGCAAATAGCACTTTATTTTTAAATTCAGAAACAAAATAAAAATCTCCGCTTACTACATCTTTAGGCATATATAAAATAAAATGTTTAGGAAGCAGTTTGTCAACTAAGTATTTAGGCGGTGCAATTGCTGTTTGAATACGGTAAGCATACCTGATACTGTCTAATAAATCTTTTTTTCTTTCTTCCAGTTCCCTGTTTGCAAAGTCTAATTCAAATTTATGAAGTTTCTTATAATAGTTTAATGCTTCTTTATAATTTGCTTTATCCTCATAAAAATCGGCTAATGATTTTAAATAAAGTTGTATAAGAGTTTTATTTTTTTTCATTTCTGCATTTGCCAATGCCTCTTTTAATTTTATTTCTGATTGTTTCATAGTAAATACTTTTTAAATTACAATATACAAATATTCGTTATAAATATCATAAAAAAACCGATAAAATAACTTTTATCGGTTCAATATTGTTTTATTTGAAATAATTATTTGCTTTTAGGCAGAATAATAATAGTTGCTTCCGGATTTCTTTTTTGAATAAGCTTTTCAAAAACCCTTATTTCGGCATCTGTTATTTCAATATTTTTTGCTCTCAGCATAGTTAAATTAGAATGTCCTAACAAGTAATCTAAACTTTTAGGTTTAATATCAGTATCGGAACAATCAATATCTTGCAATGTTTTAACTAATTGTATCGGTCTCAACGAATAAACCTTTGTATTTGAACAATCTAATCTTTCAAGGTTTTTAAGCTTAGAAAGAGGAGATAAATCGTCAATATTCGATTTGCTGCAATTCAAGAACCTTAAATCGTGCATATAATTTACACCGTCTAAAGTATAAAGTGAAATATTTTCTGACACATCTAATTCATTTAAATTTTTTAAATCTTTTAGTATTCTTAAATCAACAATTGTTGTATAATGAAGGTCTAATCTGATTAATTTTTCAAGATACCTGAGAGGAACTAAGCTTTTTACCATTGTGTTTCCGCAGTTAATCTTTTCCAAATTATTAAGAGACGAAAGCGGAATCAATGAATTAATATTATCATTATCTGAGCAGTCAATTTCCTTTAAATTTATTAACCCGTCTATTCCGTCAAGGCTTTCTAACCCGCTGTTTTTTGCTTTTATAACTTCCAAAAGCAGTAATGCCGAAGCAGGGCGAAGACTTTTAATATCTTTATTATCTTCAATATCAAGGAATACCATTTTACCTATTTCTTGTAACTGTTCCTCTGTAGGATTTACATCTTTTCCTTTAAAATGCTGTTTTTGAATTACTTTTTTCCATGCAGGAGATAAAGAATTCCACCAATCTCCATCTGTTGATTGTGCTGAAACAGCGTTAAACAGACCTAATATAAACAGGACTGAAAAAAAATGGGTTTTTAATTTTTTCATGGTTTTATGTTTTTATAGTTTTAATTTCTGTATCCTACCGTAGATTCTAATGCTCTGCCGTACCCGTCATCAAAAGATAATAACATCGGGTAAAAATCACTTTGCAAATCCCTTGCCTCTACATCAAAAATAATTTCAGGTGTCGGGTCTCCGTTTAAGAAAACAATGAACTCCAGTTTACGTCTGTCATAAATACCGTCGAAAAGGAATAATACTGTTTCAATATTAAATGTTATCGGATAAGATGCAACACCCGTAACCCAACCGGATTCAAAATCTCTGTGTCCGTCGTACCAAACTTCTAATTTTAAGTCACTTCCGATTTCCGCACTCGGCATCCAAACAGTAACTTCATTTACCCACATAACATTGGGAGAATTTTTAATTATCATGTCTCGTGAGAATTTCGAAGTATCTCCTCCGCAAACTGCATTAAGTGTAGTAGCAAAAGTTCCCGGTGTATCAAATATGTGAAAATCAGGGACTTTCATGTGTGATGTGTCTCCGTCACCGAACTCCCAATAGAAATCGGTTGCATGTTCTGAATCATTTAAATAATATACTTTTGACGGAGCCCATAGTGAATCTGTATTAAGAAAATAGTCCCATTTTGCTTCAGGGGCAGTTGAGTCAATCGTAAGATATAACGGAATTGTTTTAGAATCAAAAGATTTATTTTGTTTGATAGACAATGTTACATCATATAACCCGTGTTCCTGATAAATATGAACAGCTTCCTGATCGTGAGATTGTGTTCCGTCACCGAAATCCCAAGTATATTCTAAGTCTTTTCTCCTGTGTTCTGCATCCGGATAAAAATATACTACATAGGGAGGAGAACAATTAGTAATACTGTCAGTAATACCAAAGATTTCAACATGTCCTTTACAGTTTGATAAAAAAATTGAGAAAAAAATAGCAGATACCGCTATTAATAAGCCGGCAAGCTTAGTTTGTACGTTTGTTTTCATTTTGTAAGGTTTTTAATTTACAGTGTAAATATACAAAAAAAGAACCAAGTCTGTATTTTGAAACCTTTTTTTAGCGAATCTTTTTAAACATTAAATCTAATATTCAGTATATCACCGTCTTCTACAATATAATTTTTCCCTTCAATGTAGAACTTGCCTTTTTCTTTACATTTTTGCTCAGAACCCAACTCAACAAAATCTGCATAATGCATTACTTCTGCTCTGATAAAACCTTTTTGAAGGTCGCTGTGAATAACACCGGCAGCTTCCGGAGCCGTCATTCCTTTTTTTAATGTCCACGCATGAATTTCTTTGGGTCCTACGGTAAAAAATGTTTGAAGATTTAATAAGTCATAAGCTGCACGAATTAATTTATCAACTCCGGGCTCGACCAGCCCGGCATCTTCTAAAAATTCTTTACGCTCTTCTTTTGATTCCAGTTCTGAAATATCAGCTTCCAGTGCTGCTGCAATAATTAAAACTTGTGTATCTTCATCTTTCAAAGATTCTAAAACAGCCTCTGTATAATTGTTTCCGTTTATAGCAGATTCTTCATCAACATTACAGACATACATTACGGGTTTGATAGTCAGGAGATTTAAATCTTTCACGTGTTTTTTATCTTCTTCTTTAACTGGAGCCGAAATTGCAGGGTTAAAGTTTTCTAAATGTTCTTTATAAATTTTTAAAACCTCTAAGCCTTTTTTTGCATCTTTATCATTTGATTTTGATATTTTTTCAAGACGAATTATTTTCTTTTCAACAGATTCTAAATCTTTAACTTGTAATTCAAAATTTAAAAGTTCCATATCTCGAACAGGATTAACAGAACCTTCAACATGTTGCAAGTTTTCATCATCAAAACAACGTAAAACATGTATTAAAGCATCTGTATTTCTTATATCTCCAAGAAACTTATTGCCAGTCCCCTCGCCTTCACCGGCACCTTTTGCAATACCGGGAACATCAATAATATCAACAACCGTAGGGATTATTTTTTCGGTAGTTTGGCATTTTTCCAACTCATTTAATCTGTTATCAGGAACTTTTACGGTTCCGAGGTTTGATTTATCCGTACTGAAACTATAATTTGTAACTTCTGCTTTTGTTTCGGAAAAGCAATTAAAAATTGTTGTTTTACCTATGTTTGTTAATCCTACAATACCGCATTTTAGTGCCATCTTCAAAGTCTGTTTTAAAATTAAAATGCAAAAATAAACATAAAAATATTAAAACAATCTTATTTCTTATACCGAACACAGATTAAATATATGATTTTATCTCAAAATTTAAATCCTCATACCGATAATAAGAACATCATCAATTTGTTCAATATCGCGCTTCCATTTTGTGAATGTTCTGCCGAGTATGTGTTTTTGTTCTTCCATACTTTTATCTTGGAAAGAAAGAAGTAGTTTTTGGAATCTTCCGCTTTTGAATTTTCCGCCTGTATCTCCTCCGAATTGGTCAACATATCCGTCGGAAAGTGCATAAATTGTATCGCCTTTTTGTAGTTGAAAAGAATGGTTCGTAAAGTCTTTTTCGTGGATGTAAATTCCTATCGGCTGCCTGTCGGCTTTTAATTTAATAAATTCATAATTTGCTTCTTCATTTGTTTGCTCTCCGTTTTTCCTGACTATATAAAGAGAGTTATATGCTCCTGCAAATTGCAATTCTAATGTTTCCCAATCAATTATTAATAAAGAAATATCCATACCGTCTTTTTGTTCTCCTTCTGCTCCTTTTTGATGTAATGATTTCTTTACTTTGTTTCTTAATCGATTTAACACCTCACCGGCACTGTCAAGTGTTCTGGAAGTTACAATTTCGTTAAGGAACGAACTTCCCAGCATACTCATAAATGCACCGGGAACACCATGCCCCGTGCAATCGGCAGCAACAATAAATGAGAAAGTTCTGATTTTTTTAACCCAATAAAAATCACCGCTTACAATATCTCTCGGTTTAAAAAACACGAAATGATCTTTAACAACATCATTCATCAGTTCAGCAGAAGGTAAAACAGCCGATTGAATTCTTTCTGCATAGTTTATGCTGTCGATAATTTCCTTCTTTTGTTTATATAACACATCTCGCTGACTTTCAATCTCTTCCTTGCTTTCTTCAATTTCTTCTGTTCTTTCTTTAACGGTATCTTCAAGAACCTTTCTTTCTTTTTCAACAGCTTTCATTCGCCAATTCATGTATAACCTGATTATTCCGAATAAAAGCAAAGCATATATTATAAAAGCCCACCATCTTCGGTACATCGGAATTAAAATTTCAAAATCGAAACTTGATTTATTAAGATTTTTCCCGAATTCATTTTTAGCCTCAACCGTAAATGAATATTTTCCTGCGGGAATATTTGTATAATCTTTATAGGTTAATTCTGTCCAATCGGAACTGTCTTTATCAAATCCTTTTAAAAAATAACGATATAATGTTTTTCCTTTTGATACGTAAACAGGTGCACTGAAGTCAAACCTTAATGAATTATCTGAATATTCTAATTTTGTATAATCTACGCTTTTGAAGCCAAGTAATGAGTCGGCATTTAAAGATTTAACAGTCCTTATAAGTGTGCTGAAATTATTATCATAAACTGCGGCTTGTTTATTATTGTATAAAATAAGACCATTTTTACCTCCGAGCCAAACAATTGATGTTTCGGGAGAATAATGAATTGTATTTACGGTAAAGTTTGCAATAGGCAGAAAAGGGGTTTGTGTAATTTTATATGATTTGTCATTTTTCTCATAAAAAGCGATGTTTTTCTGTTCGCCGTCAGTGATAATATATTTTTCGTTCGATATTTCATATAAATCATGTATCCAAAGCCGGTAAGAACTTGTATCTTCCGGAAACAATAAATATTTTCCCAAATTATTATTCTCATATTTATATAAACCTTTTTCCGAAGTAAAGAATATATCTTCCGCTTTCTTTTGAATATGTAAAGAAATTAAGTGTTGCTCGGTTTTTATCTCACTTCCGTTGCCGTTAATAAAAGAATATCTGAAAATTTTACCGGGTGATACTTCTGCAAATAAATCTCCTTCTTTTGTATCAGAAATTTTATAAACATCACCTTCAATTGTTTTAATACTCGATTGTTTTTTTAACTTATTATTTTTCAGATTATATAAATCAATTCTTCCGTTGTGTCCGCTATAAATAACATTATTGTCATATTCAGATTTGCTTAAGCAAAAAGAAAAATCTTTATATTCGGAAGGAACGGCATTGTTGTCCTCAACAGTATAAATTCCTCTTGTAGTTGCAAGCAACATTATGTTATTTACTACTTCAATATCCCAGCAAGCGAAATTTATTCCGTTTACTTTTTCAACTTTATTATTTTTAATAAAAAACAGCCCGTTATCAGTGGCAAAAAATGTTTTTTCGTTAAAATCAACAATATCTTGCACTTTACCTTCCAGCCCCGAAGAAATATTATCAATATATGACAAGTTCCAGTTTACTTCAATTTTTGAAATACCGTTATCGGTTGCAACCCACAGCGAATTATATCTATCTGTATATAAGGCATTTATTGTTTCGTCTTGTAGTGAGCTGTTTTTATCTATAATTTGCACGGATCTTCCTTTATCATCAGAAATAATAATACCTCCGGTATGTGTTCCTAAGGCGTAATTTGTTTCGGAAATTTTTGAGCCACAGGTATGTCCTTGTTTTTTCAGAAAATCATTTATCGGAATTTCAAATTCAGTAATTGTATTATTTCTTAAAAGAAACATTCCTTGGGTTGCGGTACCCAGCACAAAAGATTCTTCGTCAACATTATTAAACATTGTTTGAACATCAACAATTTGAGATTCTGAATTGTCTTTAACGCTTTGAAATGAACCGTTTTTGTATAAAACTAAACCGTTTTGTATTTTATTTTTGTTCTTGAAATCTTTTTCAAAAAACAGATACAGATTTTTTTCCGGATTATTTCCCATAAGAAATGCGGATTTAACTTTACTTTCAAATTTGACTTTTGAAACTGTTGAATCCTTATAAACATACATAGTTTCAGCTGCAATAAAATAAACTGCATCTTTATTACATAAAACTTCGAAAATCATCCCGATTTCTTCTTCTGAGTTATTTGCTAATGAAACATACGAGTTTGTTCCGTTTTTTAAATGTTCTATATAACCGAAATCTTCTAAGCCGCCGGCATAAACTCTTCCGTTAAGGTCAACATCAAGAGATAGTACTCTCATACCTGACTTTGTAGTTGTTTTTATCCATTTTGTTCCGTCATATTGCAGTATTCCTGAAAAGTTAGCAAAATACATTATTCCGGAAGTATCTTGAACTATGTCAAAATTTTGCTCATGAGCATTATACTCTTCAGGTGTAAAGTTCCTGATAAAAGGTAAGCCTCTGTATTTATTAAAATTTTGAGCATTAATACTATTTATTGTTACAAATAACAACAACACAATACTTATTTTCAATTTGATATTTCGAAGCATCTTATTTTCTTATTAGCTGTGTATAATATTTTTTGTCAGTTTTTCTACAAACTCGATATTTTCTGCAAATAAATTATTTAACAAATAAATTTTCCCTTTAAACATAAACGTAGGTTCATCTGCAATAAAATTAAGTTTATTAATATTCCCGTTTTTACTGTATAAACTTATTATTTTGCCTTCTTTAATTTCTATATTTCTTTCTTTATCAAAGATATGCCCTGAAATACATAAATAAATCGTATTTTTATCCTCTCCCTCGCAATTCATTTTTTCTCCTTTTTTTATGGTGTACTCTTCTGAATGAACGGCAAATTTTGTGAGTTTCTCATAACTTAGATTTGAAAAAATGTCAAGCGATCTTAACAATTTAAGTTTTTCAAGAACTAATAAGTTTTGATTTTCTTCGCTTATAGTAACTTTTTTAATTAAGTCATTAAACCCTTTAATTTTTGTTTTAAATAATTTTGCCTGATGGTTGAAAATTTCGGGTTCCATATTATAGAGAGTAATTGCAGCACTTTCTCGTATAATTAAATTCGGATGAATAATATTTGCTTTTAATACCTGAAAAACATCATCTGTTTTATAAGAAGACAGCAAATTAACAGCTAAAGCCTTTGTGTAATTTACGGTTATTGAGTTATCGGAGTTAATAATGTCAATTAATCTTTCTTTAACAGATAATCTTTCTTGAGGATAAGAATATTTATATTTATTGACCAATTCACTTTCGGGAATATCGTCAAAAATAGGAGCTAATATTTTTTTATGTAATTCCGAAATTATTATATCGGCTATTTCCAGAGCATATCCTTTTGAATCAGAATCGATGTTTTCTAAGTTTGTTCTTATCAGTTCAATTGCTTTTGAATCATATAAAACGGATAAGATTGTAAAAATACGCTCTGTTTTATTCTTTTTTTCATGGTTAACAGCCCTTAATATATCGTTATTTTCATTAAATTGTTTTTTTAAATCGGCAAGGCAAGCCGTTATATAAACAAAGTTTCCGATTTCATCTTCCAATTTTATTGAAAGGTGCGAAATATCTGCCCTCTTTGCTTGAAATGACAACCTGCTTAAAGCATCAATAATTCTGTTGCTTACTGTTTTATTTGTATAATTTATTTTTGTATGTAATATTTCTTTTGCTTTTTCTCCTCCTATCAGTTCTGTTATTTTAATTACAGACATCTGAATGTCAGGGATATGCTCAATAGTATAGAAGAATTTATCTAAGTCGGGCAGTATTTTTTTTCCGATATTAATAATTGCGGAAAAAACAATATCGTGATATTCCGGGATTCTTAAATTCGCAAATAAATATTTGAATAATTCAGGTTCTTTAAGTTTTCCTGCAGTTAAAATTGCTTGTGCTCTAACATTGAAATTTTCATCGGTAAGTAATTTTGTAAGAAATATCTCAACTTTATAAATATTAAAATCTTCAAACAATTTTGCTGCTTTTTCTCGTTCATCCTGATTTTCTGAATTTGCAAAAGCAATAAGTTCTTTTAATTTATATTTTTTGTTTATTTCTTTTTCTTCAGCAAAAATAAGATTCTTCCTGTACGGGAAAACAGAGTTACACATATAGCTTACGATATCTTTTGTTTTATCATTTAATGTTTCTGCTTTATTTTTGAGAAATTCAAATATTTCTTCATTAACTGTTTTAATTTTTTTGCCGGTTTTCTTTAGCAGAACTGTTTGTAATATTTGCTTATACTCTTTAAATATTGCTGTTGCACTTTTGTACCAGAAAAAGATAAAAATCAGCAGAAAAATTGAAAAATAAACAAGGGTAAACCAAGATATTTTTGTAAATGCAAATAATAATATCCCTGCGGCAATTCCTGCGTATGCTTTGGGTCCGCTTTCTACTTTATTTTGAAAAACAATTCGTTCTTCCGGAGGCAGCGGTTGATATAAAATTTGAGTAGCCGGGTCATTAAATGATGTTCTTACTGCTCTTGTAAATAATCTTCCCAAACTTACGAATGAGAAAAATAGAGAAACAGCACCGTAGAAAAGTCCGAAAATCGATGCTAATGCAAAACTGAAAGCCAACATTACGGGAAATGCAACAAGTCCGAATTTCATTCCGTATTTATTCATTAGCCTTCCTGAAACAAATGTTTTAAGAATAAATTCTACGATTGCACTTACACCAAAAAATAAACCGACAAATGATGTTAAAGATTCTCTTACCGGAAATTCGATTTTTGCTTGTGCCTGAAAAATAAAATCAACAAAATACTGGGCAAAAATAGGTAAAAAGGCTATTAAAAAGAATAATTTATAATATCTGTTTCTTAAAAAAACAACTTTGCCTTTATCTGTTCTTATCTTTTGTTTTACTTCTTTTGTTTTTTGGTCTGAAAGTTTATTCTTAAATTTTCTTACAATATAAATTAACATTAAAAACCCCAAAATTAAAGCAGCACCGGAAATAAATAATAAATCTTCCGTATTTATAATCTTTAAAAGAAAAGGAACAGAAAAGAAGCTTAATATACTTGCAAAAACTTCGCCTCCGGTAATTAAGCCGAAAACACGTTTTCCTTGTCTTAAGGTAAAAAGGCGACCTGCTAATCCCCAAAATGTTATTGCGTGCATATATGCAAAAACTCTAATCCAAGCATACAATAAAAAGATTGTTATTATCGAATTTGTTTTTATATATAAGCTAAGGAAAACCAACACAGAAACTAATAATAAAAGTAATCCTCCGGTTAAAACACTCGTGTATTTGTATTTCTTTTGAAAATATGAATACAGCAAACCGGACAACCAAACCAAAACACCTGCTGCAATAAAAGCCAGAGGCAACATTTCACGTTCAAAACTGCTTAAAAAAAGTGAAGTGGCACTTGTAACAAAAAATGCTAATGCGGCACCCGTAAAAAAAGAATAAATAATAGGTAAAAAAACAAGAGTTCCTTCGCCTTCTTTTATATTTATTATATTGAATATTTTCGACTTTCCTGACAAAATTATAATATTAAAAGGTTAATAATTATTATTTCTCTTCTTAATTCCCTTTGTCTTTTAATTTTATTCGGTATCCCACTCGAATAAATGTCATGTAAGTATTATTAAAAAAAATACTTTTTGTTATTGCAACATGAAAATTAAAGTTATACGGTAATCCGAAATTTGCCGTAGGACCTACAAACCAATGTTGTTCATTAAAAGGTGCATCAAACTCCCATTTTCCGTAACTTAAAACTCCTGCTTGCACTTTTTTTGAAACTTTATACCTTATATATTGTATCAAATAATAATGATTATCGGATTTTTCATTCAAACCGAAAAAAAGACGCTCTTGAATATTAATTAATAGTTTTTTGTTGAACATTGCCGTGTTATAATCAAAGCGTATCCCTGACCAAACTCTTCCTAAATCGTCAAGTTTCCAGTAATTAAACAGCTTAAAACTGCCGATATTTGCACCAATCATTATATCTGTTCTGCCGATATTATTCTTCCCTATGTATTGTTTTATACTCGGAATTATTATGTGGTCATCAGGTCGCCATCTTATTTCCCAAGCCTTATTTTCTCTGTTCATTCTTATTTCGGGAGAAAGTTTATACCACATATCAAAATTCTCTTGCGACCAGGAACTTTGTCCGAGAAACAATAAAACTGATGATATGATGAATATTCTTCTCATAAACTATTTTATATTATTAAAGAGTTCAATAAGTTCATTTTCCGGAAAAATTGATCGGTTAAGTTTATATGCTTTTGATTTTACTTCGAGTAAAACTTTTGAAATTTGGTTATCAGACAGTTGAAATCCCATTTCAGAACTCACTTCTTTAATAACTCGCTTGCTTGCTAATTGTGTAACATGTATTTTTCTGGGAATTCCCAATACTTCATTCGGGTCAAACGGTTGAAAACTGCAAGTATCTACAAACGGAGTTCCGGTTGAAATAGAATTCACACCTGTTCCTATAATCGGATCTGTTGTTTTTAAATTTATGCCTGTATAACCGGAAACTTTTCGAGCAATATCTTTTAACATCTTTATTTTTGGAGGAGATAAAAATAAACCTTTTCCGTCAATATCTAATTTACTTACTAATTTTTCAGGCTCATAAGCCAAATGAACGGTAAGAAGTTCTGTTCTTAACAAACCGTTTCTTTCTGCTATTCCTAACCAGGAAGTTGAAGGCATAAAAACTCCTCTTCTTATTGCTGCTAAATTATTAACAAGCGAAAAACCCATATCATCATGAAAATGAACAGAAAACAGGACATTCTCATCAGCTTTTTGGAGTACAACATCTAAAAATCTTGCTGTTTCTTTCGGGTAAATACTTCCCCTTGTGTCTCCCATTCCAACGGTTGCAACACCTTGTTCAGAAATTGCGGAAGCCATATCTGCAATAAATAACGGATCTGCATCAAAGGCAGCAGCAAGCTGAACATCAACGGGTAAACCTTGTGCTTTGTCCAGTGCATATTTTGCCATTTCAACACCGGCTTTTAATGTTTCTTTTTGTGTTTTATGAAGCATTAATCGGCATAACCTTTCAGAGGCAGGTAAAACGTATGCAATTCGTCCGTATTTTGCATTTTTGATAACATCAAAACTTTGATTTATTTCATCTTTATTACTTCGGCAATTTACTGCAAGATAGCAGTTGTCAACATTATCGGCAACTTCTTTAATAGTTTCGGCTTCTTCTTTTCCTATGGAAACAAACCCTACTGCAAAAACTAAATGATCCGGACCGTTTTCATTAAACATCTTTCCGTGCATTCGAGCTATATCAATACGTTGAGCAGCAGACATAATTGTCTTAGCTTGTGCTCCGTCTCTGGCAACTTCTTCCCAGAAAACTATTCTGCTGTTTTTTAATGAATCAGCTATTCTATCCATATAATTAATGCTTAATTTGATTCTTTAAAATTCGTATATTAAACTCAAATGTAAATTTCTTTTGTTTTGTATAAGACTTGAAGCCAAATCTCCTGTTGCATAATCTAAGCCCGGTGATGCGTATTCTTTATTTAAAATGTTAAATGCAGACAATTGTATTGTTAGTCCCATTTTCTTAGGAGAATAACTTATTGCACCGTTAAATACAACATAAGGGTTAAAAGTATCCGGATTTGAAGGAACAGTTGTGTTATAACCTGTTAATCTTTTTCCGACAAAATTTCCTCTGAGGTTAATGTTTAACACATCTTTGAAGACATAGTTAAATCCGGCATTAATTCTGTGATTTGCAATATCACTTATTCTTAGTTTATGATAAATATTTCCAAGACTGTCTAATTGGGGATTGTCCTCACTATCAACGGGGTCGATTGCATAAGGTTCTGTATAAGTGTAGTTGAGATAAGCCGTAAAATTATTTGATTTATAATCGGCAAATGCATTTATTCCGAATATTTCGGCTTCTCCTACTGCTTGATTTTGGTTTGTTGTTCCTCCGCCCTCAACAGGCACAGAAACTTCTTGTATTATATTGCTGTATTGTGAATAATAAGCAGAAGCGTTAACCATCAATGAATTTTCAAAAAAGCTTTTCCCGAAAACAAATTCATAGTTTTTAACTTTTTCCGGTTCTAAAAGCGGATTTGCAAGTTCTCTTTTGCCGGGAGATGTTGAATATTTTTCTCTGTTTGTTGCATCTTTAAATGCTTCGGCATAAATTCCTTTAAAAATAAACGTACCCGGAGTGTAAACAATTGCAAATCTTGGGTTAAAAGCACTTCCGTAGCCTTCTGTTTGTCTTACTAAGTTGTTATCGTATCTTATACCGAGTGAAATTTTAGTATCTTTTATTAAACTTATTCCTGCTTGTGTATAAAACCCTAAATCTCTTGAAAAGAATTGATTTCCTCCGGGAATATCAGTACCTCCGGCTCCTTGTTCTTCTGCAATAATTGAATCCGGCACCTCCATGCTTCCGACAATAACTTTTTTATTATAGTCTCCTTGAATTGAACTGAACCTTGCTTCAAAACCTGCTACAATATCTAACCAACTTACGGGTTGGTATAATGTTTTAAATTCTTCTCTTAATTGATTTGATTTTTGAAATAAATAAACATTAATCGGTAAAGGTGCTACATCATGAATTAAAGCACCTAAATCTAAACCTCCGTTAAAATATGTTACAGAAGGCACAACGCTGTTATCAGGCTGAAAATCATGGGTTTTAAATCTTATAAAATTGCTGATATTAAGTTTTGAGTTAATATCTTTATCATACTTCGTGTAAAAATAATTATGAACAGGTCGCCATGTTCCGCCTTCTGTTGCTGTTCTGTACACTAAGTCAGTATATTGACCGCCTGTTCCTTCTGCTTTACTCCAATAATTCCATCCGATTAAAAAATCATATACTTTTAATTTAAAATCTACCGAATATGCTTCTGTCATATCTTTATAAGATACATTTTCAAAAAAAGTATTGTCAAAATTAATAGCTTGTTGAATACCGGCATCAGTTAAAATTATATTAGCACTGTCGGGTGTAAATCTTTGGGTGTAATAAAAAGTTCCTGTTTCAGCATTTGCAGACAAAAAGTTGTTTACGGCAGCAGTATCTTTAATATCCAGAAGTGCATGATAATCGTCTGCGTTATTTTCAAAGGTTGCAGGAGCAAAATCATGTTGTTCATATTCAGATAAGTTTTGTTCATCGGAGAAAAAAGCTCTTGTTGTTACGGAAAAAGCGATATTATTGTTTTTGGTTCTTACGGCAAAAGTTCCGTCAAAAAACTTTGTGTTATAAGAACCGTAGCCGATTCTTGCATCAATTCCGATTACTTTTCCTGCTTTAATAAAATCTGCAGGTTCTTTTGTAATTACATTTACAACTCCCAAAAAAGCATTTGAACCGTACATTGTTGATGCAGGTCCGTATATTACTTCAATATTTTTAATATTACTTAGAGCATATTGCCTTGAAAGATACACATTGCTTGACCATAAATCATTTTCTTCAACTCCGTCAACTAAAAATAATGTTCTGTTTGTATTAATTGAACGATAACCTCTTTGGTAAGCGTGAGTATATAAATTTCCGTTCGATCTTGAAATGTCAAAACCGGGTAAATCATGAAGCATTGCTTCCAAATCTAAATATCCTCTGTTTTTTAGTTGGTCTTCGGATATTAACATTGCGGTTGCGGGTGTTTCATAAATATTCTCTGCTTTTTTAGAAACTGATGTTACAAGCATAGAACTTTTTAAGCGTTTAATTTTTTCAATAATTTGAATAAACTTAGGCGGGTCTGTTAAATAGTCCGGTTGAAATTTAGGATTAATACTTAATAATTCGTTTACGGCTTTATTTGCACTGCTGTCATTATCAAATGCTAAATATGTTTTTGCTAAAAGCCTGTATCCCTGAACTTTCTGCTGTTCATTAAAGCCTTCGCTGATACATCGGTTTATAAGTTTTATTGTTTCATTAAAATTTCCCGACTGATAGTTTTTATCAGCATCATTTAATGATGACCAATCACAATTATTTTGAGAAAATAATGTATGCCCTATTAAGGAAGCTGTGATTAAGAGTATATATTTATTCATAAGCATCTTTTTTACTTTCTGTATAAATTATCAATTTTTTATTGAGGAAGTTCCGAGTTATATTCAATATCTTTTCCTACAAACCTGTACCAATCATTTTTACTCATATTTGAAGATACTTTTTTTCTGATTATACTTTTAATATCTTCAATATTAATAGGTGTAATTACAATTTTTTTATCGGCACTTCCGGAAATCAGTTTTTTTCCTTCAATATTTGTAATTGCACAATAAACCCAAGAACTGTGTTTAAATAAAGTTATCGGTTCTAATTTCAAGTTATCATAATTCCATATTTTAATTGTTCCGTCATAGCCTGTTGAAATTAGTCTATTAAAGTTTTTATCATACTGTAATGATGTAACACCCGAAAGATGAGCATAGAACTCCTCAATAAATTTGTTATTCTTTATTATTCTTATTTTTCCGGAAGAATAACCTGCAATTAATTCATTGTCAGATTTCCAAAACAAAGAGATTACTTTCTTGTGATTGTCTCCTTTTAAAATTGTTTGTTTATTTGTATCATCGCTGAAAAGAATTGTAATTTCCCCTGATGCTGCTCCTATTGCATAAAACTTTCCTCCCGGGCTAATCTGAAAATCCTGTAATTGAGTATTTCTCCTATAAATAACTTTTGAAGAGTTTGTATTAATATCCCATTCTCTGACTGTTCCGTCACCTGAAGCTGAAAATATTTTTTTATTATCTTTACTGAATACTACGCTGTTTACAACGGAAGAATGTCCTTTTAAAATGATTGGTTTCGGTTGTATTGCAACATTTTTCCATAATAAAATTTCACCTCTGTAAGTACCTGCAACAACATTTTTACCTACTTTATCAATATCAACCGACCTGATACTGTTATCTCCGTTTGTTCCCATATTTAATCTCTCCGGAGTTTCGGGATTATTGAAATCAAATAAATTTACAGTACCGTCATCGCTGCATGATACGAAATATTTTCCGCTTTGGCTGACAGCTAAATCTCTTATTCCGTCTGTATGAATATTTTTACCCCTCAGAACTTCTCCTGTTTCGGAAACTTCTGATAATGCAGAAAAAATATCAGCATCACTTTTATTTCCTCCGTATTTTTTATTGAAATAATAAGATTGAAGAGCTAACAAACTAGGTAATTTCTTATCATATTCGCTAAGTTTTTGGGCTTTTTTATTATTGCGATAAATTTTAACAGCTTGTGCAGAAAGTGATTTTGCAATTGCTAATTTCCTGAGTGTATCTGTTTTTGCTTCTGACAACTCGGCTCTTGTGGTCTGATTTTCAGCAATTAATTTTTGTTGATATGCCTCATCTCTTAATTTTTCGGCTTTTAATTGCAGTTCCATTGCAATATCTCTTGCTCTTACAGCATCATGTTTCGCAATTAATGCCAACCTTTTTTGAATTAATGCTTCTCTTTGTTGACTTACGGCATATTGCTTGTTTTCTTCGGCTATTAATCTTTGTTCAATAGCAATAAGTTGTTGTTGCTCTGCAATTTTTTTATGAGAAACTGCCTCTCTCTTTTTTTCTTCGGCAATAAGACTTTTTTGAGTTGCAATTTTTTCTTTTTCTAATGCTTTCCTTTTACTGCCGTCAGCTTTAAATTTTAGGTTCATTGCCACAACAAGGAATAAAATTGAAATTAAAGAAGCCGAGCCTAAAAACACTGCGATAAACCTTGCTCTTCTTAAACCTTTTTTTTGTTTTTCTTCTTTTGCTTTTATATCATTTTCCCATTTTTTCTTACTGTGTTCCAAAAATGTTATTGCTCGGTCAAATGCAGGATCATACCTTTGTGCCCAAACTTCATTAGGTTTATTTTCATCAAACCACTTTAATGCAAGTTGAAGATCCGGATTTATTAACAAACCTGTTTTCCCTTCTTGGTACAATTCTGCAGATTTTGATATTCGTAAATACAATTGTGCAGATTCTGTTTCGCTTTGAACCCACCTTACAAGTCTTCCCCAAACTCTCATAATGCTTTCGTGCGAAATATCAATAACAGTATCAGATGTTAGTTTTGTCTTTTTTGCCGGCAATAGAAATCCGCTTTTTTCATCTCTGAATTTGTCTAAGACTTCTGTTATATCTTCTTTTCGTTCATTTAAAATTGCAATAATTTCATTTAATGTTTTCGGGCTTCTTGTTCCTCTGTTATCATCTCCCAAATGTGTTAATGATTTAAAAATACGTTCTGCGATGTTTTTTAACGAATTATCTTTTAATGAAGAAAATAAATACTCGGCATGAACAGATAAAGCATCAGTTACTGTGCCGACTGCCTCATAATGTTCATTATCAATTGGTTTTCCATACTCTGCATTATTCAACCAATAGTCCCATGTTCGCATTAGTGCATGCTGAAAAACCGGCAAACTGATATCATATTCTCTCAAATGTTTTTTAATAAGTTCTTTTAAACCGGGGGAAATTACAGCACCTGCAACTCCTGCAGGACCTGTTAAAGCCTCTTCTTTTTCTTCCGAAGTCATCTGCGGAATTAAATAATGTCCGTCATTTATTATTTTTGTTAAACCGGAAAAATAAGAACAATCACTCAGAAAATCAGTACGTAATGTTATTATAAGGTAAATAGGAAGGTTTGATAATTTTGAACCTTGCACCAATAAATCAACAAATAATTCTGAATCACTTTCTGCATTTACCTGATATTCATTTTGTCTGAATCTGAAAATTTCTTCAAATTGATCTACGTAGATTAAATGATTGGTTTCAGGCTTAGCTTTTGAGAATATATACTCAATAGGATTATTTTCTGTTCTCAGTATTTTTTCTACTTCATTGCTTGTATCAAATACTTTTTGATTTCCGTTTATTTTAAAAGTTTTATAAACAGATTTTGCAAAATTTCCTATCGGGTTACTACCGGGTCTGAATATATGATGATACCAATTATCATTAGTTCCGTGCAATTTAGGAATAAGACCTGCCTTAACCAATGATGACTTTCCGCTTCCGGAAGCACCTGTTATTGCAATAAAATGTGTTTTCCTTAAAATCCTGTGTAAATCCTCAGTTTGTTTACTTCTTCCGAAGAATAAATGACTTTCACCAATTTCAAAACTCCTGATACCCGGATACGGATTGTTTTGCAATTGATTTTCTTTTAAACCGACCATATAATTTAAATCTAAGTATTAATTTGAAAATCGTGTGCTTCTTATTTCAGACATTCAAATTTATAAAAAATAACAGACAAATCAAATGATTATAGATAAAACTATTTTCTATAACACTATTTATCAAAACATTTTCATACTTTAAACAAAAATTATGCAAGGTTTATTAATTCTACTTTACGAAGTTAAAAAAATGCTCGAAATAATGAAAAAAAGTTGTTAGTTTGATTGTAAATTGTTAATTTAGAACAAATTATACAAGCTATTAATATCGCTGATTTTATTTGATAAAC
>JAKISF010000024.1 GCA_021648725.1 Bacteroidales bacterium
TCGGCTGTCCGATAAAATTTGTATCTTTGTTCATATCTTAATTTTTATAGTGAAAAATAAAGATATAAAAAAGTGGGATTTCTCAATCGAGTTTCCCGCTTTTAAAAAGTTTTATCGGACAACAATGATTAAAAATATAAAATTTGCAAAAAAGTTATCTTTACTTGTGTTATTTGCATTATTATTTTATTCTGCAAATTCTCAAGTGAATCATGATTTTTATATTAAAACCGTAGATATTAAAGGTAATAATAAAACTAAAACTGAAACTATATTAAGAGAGTTGACCTTTTCGGAAGGAGACAGTATTTCTAAAAAAGAACTGTTGCAAAAAACAGAAGAAAGCAAAAAAAATTTACAGAACACGCCTTTATTTAATTTTGTAGATATTAATATTTTAAACGATTCGACTTCTAACATTGAAATAGAAATAAATGTAGAAGAACGTTGGTACTTATGGCCGCAAATTGCTGTTTATTATGCCGACAGAAATTTCAGTAATTGGATTAAAAACAGAGATTTTACAAGAACTGATTTCGGAGCCGGATTGGAAAAATATAATTTCAGAGGAAGAAATGAAAAGTTGAGCTTTTATTCAATTTTCGGATATGATGAGGAGTTAATGTTGAATTACAGAGATATATTTATTGATAAAAACAGACAACACTCAATAGGAATATTTTTAAAGCAATTAAAAAGAAAAGAAACAGGTTGCAAAATTGAGAATGATAAATTAACACAAATTAAATTACAGAATGAATATGCTTTAAAATCTTATAGTTTAAGTGTAAAATACAGTTACAGAAAAGATTTTTACAACTCACATTCAATTTATTACGGTTTTGAGAACAGAAAATTATCGGACAGTTTATTATTTTTCAGTCCGGATTATACAGTAAATTCTCAAACTGAAATTAATTACTTCTTTTTAAAATATATTTTTAAACGCGACAAAAGAAATTCCAGAATATTTCCTACGGAAGGGCATTATATCAAAATAACAACTGTAAAAAACGGATTATTTTTATTACCTGAGGATGAGATTAACTCTTTTTATATTAAAAGTGAATTCTCAAAATATACTAAATTATCTGAAAAACTTTATTTAGGAAACCATATTACCGTTAAATTTAAAGCAAATAACAAAACGGCTTTTTTCTTAAATTCGGGCATAGGTTACAATTCAAACATAAGAGGTTATGAGTATTATGTAGTTAACGGAACTAACTTTGCATTAACCAAAAACACATTAAATTTTAAACTTATTCCGAAAAAGGTTATTTACTTAAAAAAAATACCGTTTAAACGCTTTAATAAAATTCATTTTACTGTTTATGCAAGCATTTTTGCTGATGCTGCTTATGTGAAAAATTCTGATATCTCTTACAGTCAAACCAATATATTAGACAATACATTGTTGTACAGTTCGGGGTTGAGTTTAAATATATTAACTTATTATGATGCTTTGTTAAGGTTGGATTACTCAATAAACCACTTAAAGGAAAGAGGTTTTTATTTGCATTTTGAAGCTCCCTTTTAATATTATTTGCAATAATATTAAAAAGGGCTCGATATAAGAAACAGCTAAATTCTGTTTATAAAAACTTCCGTTTTTTCTTTAATTGCAAAAGCTTCAACTATCAGATCAACTTTTTCGTTTATAAAATCATCTTTGCATTTAAGATTTTTAAATTGCTTTAATATCTTACCTGCCAATATATGAGCCTTTTTCAATTCTTGTTTTTGCTCTTCAACAGCTTTATCTTCTATTGTTTTTAAAAAAATTCTATATAATAAATCAGCATCTTTAATAATATCATCAATATCAGGTTCTTCGTAATCGGAATCTTTTAGCTGCTTTGCAAAGTACTTAATATCAAATAGGTACCTGTATGTCTCATAGCTTAATTCTGATAACTTCATATCATTTATTTAAAAAATTAAAATAATTTATTTGTTTTATCAATAAAATCTAAAATTTCATCTTTCCCTCTTTTATCTGTTGCTGAACTTATAAAATATTCAGGCATAGTTTCCCATGTTTCAGCCATATGCTTTTTATAAGTATTAATATTCTTAATTAATTGCTTGTCAGAAAGTTTATCAGCCTTTGTAAAAATTATAACAAAAGGAATGCCGTTTATTCCTAATTGCTCCATAAACTCAGAATCGTTCTTTTGCGGTTCTATCCTGGAATCAATTAAAACAAAAAGATTCAGTAAATTCTCTCTTTTCAAAATATATTCTTTAATAAAGCCTGCCCAATTTTTTCTTGCTTGTTTTGATACTTTTGCATAACCGTATCCGGGCAAATCAACTAAATACCATTTTTCGTTAATAATAAAATGGTTTATCAGTTGTGTTTTTCCGGGTTTTCCTGAAATCTTTGCCAATTTTGTTCTGTTTGTAAGCATATTAATTAATGAAGATTTCCCTACATTTGACCTGCCGATGAATGCATATTCCGGTTTATCCGGTTTCGGACATTTTTTTATGTCTGTGTTACTTATTACAAAATCTGCTGTTTTAATTTTCATGTATTTAGTTTACGAATAGTATCTAAAATAAGTTTCATTATTTTTTTTTAAAATAAAAGTATAAATATAAAAAAGTCCTGATAACTGTTATCAGGACTTTTTTATCAAAAATTCGACAATTAATATCTTGCTTTTGTTGTTTCATTAATCCAACATCCTACCTTAACGGTATTTCCTTCATAAACACCTCTCATAAAACCTTCTTCTTGACTGGGGTATCTTCCGCTGTATTTGTTAATAAGGCCGTTAGCTTCTTTAATTACGTCTTCATCTTTTGAAACAGATTTTGCTTTAATTAATTTATCAACAGCAGTCCAATATACAGTTGCTTTATCAAATGATTTTTCACCGCATGAACCGGCACTTCCTGCATATAGTTTAGCAATAAGAACATACGGTTTACCATAATTTTCTTTTAATCCTGCTGCTTTTAATGCTAATGTTCGAGCTTTGCTTTTTTGGTTTTGAGCAAATGCAACAACTGCACCGTAATAATAATACTCAGCTTTTCTTTCAACATCTTCTTCCCCGTTATATGCTTCTTCAAAATACTTGCCGGCATCAGAATAGTTTTTATTTTTTAATGCACCGAAAGCAATCATTGCCGCAGCATTTGCAGAAGGTTTAAGTTTATATAAATCTTTTGCGGCTTCTAAATAAAAAGGATCTTCTGTACATTCTTTCCATTTTAATATGCCTAATATTTTTTCTAACCATTCAATATTTGTTTTGTTTTCATCAAAAGTTTCTTTGAAGGCAGGAACTAAATATTCACATTTTGAGAATTCTGATTTTGCAAATCTGGCTGTTACATATTGAGAAACCTTATTGTTATTATCAACTATTTTTTGCCAATTTTTTATTTTCTTTTCATTAGGTTTTGATTTCTTTTTTTCTTTCTCGATGTAACCTGAGTATTTATCAGTACTTGCCTTAAGAAAACCTGTTGATACATTATAGTCGTTAACTAATTTTTCAGCTCCTATTTTTTCAGCCTTTGTCATATCCATACTTACATCAAAGAAAGTTTTTATTATTGTAAAACGAGATTTTTCTTTTTCTGACATAACAGAGCTTTCAAGAAGTTTATATGCTTCGCTTAAAGCAGTATCTTTTCTGTATTTATACAGGTAACTTCCTTTTTTGCCTTCCGAATATGCTTTTCCGTATTTTTTTGAGTTTCCGAAATATTCAATTCTTTTGTCATATATATATAGTAATGTATCAATCCAAAGTTCTCTTTCTGTTATTAATTCTTTTTGTTTTTTAACAAATTCTTTTGATTCGTCAAACTTTTTTGCTTCATAAGCTTTCTTTGCTTCATCTCCTACTTTTTTAGCTTCATTTGTAACCGTTTGTATTTTCTTTCTCATTAACACATCACCTTGCGAATATAAACCGGAGAATGACATCGGGTAATAAGTCATTAGTTCTCTCCAAAAACTGCACGCAGCTTTATAATCTTTTTGTTTCATTCGCATTTTAAAGTTAGAATATTGTTGAATACAATCAATACTGTCAACTCCCCACTTATTTTTATCACTTAAAAAAAGTTTCATATCAACAATATATTTCTTAATTTTTGCTTCTAAAACTAACAATTGATTATTTTTTTGAAGTGATTTTAATTCCTTGTCTTCAAAAATTTCTCCTCCGTCAACAGGGAAACCTCCGAATTTAAACATTTCAATTTCATCTACGGCAGTATTAAGTTTTTTATATTGACTTCTGAACATCTCAATATTATTATCTGTTACTTTTGTATTTCCGTTTGGTTTTAGATTTCCGAATAATTCAGGAAATTTTTGTTTAAAAACTTCATCTGCTGTTTGAGCATTAATATTAAATGCAAACAATAAACTTACAATTACAATTACATACTTTTTCATCTTTCTTGTATTTTTGATTCTTTTTTACTTTTGTTAATATTATTATTTCATTAATTATGCCGGTTTTTCTTAGAAAAATTTTCTTCTTACAAACCAACGGTCACTCATATTAAAATTCAGATTTATATTATAATAAGTTTCTTTAATAAGATTATTTTCTGTTGTTCCTCTTTGTCCCACCCCAAAGGCAATATTAACTTTTGTTCCGATTTTAGTCGGAATTCCGATACCGAAATTAATACCTAAATCTTTAATTTGTGTATTATTAATAAATAAGTTTGAATTTCTGTAATAACCGCCGAGTCTGTAATTTATAGTTTTGAAATACTGTTTTGATGTATAATCATTTGTATATTCAACCCCAAAAGAAAATTTAGAGCTATTTGTTAATCCGGTTTGATTTTCTCCGAACATTAAGATATCTTCCCATTGGCTAACAGCATAGTCAAAACCGATTATAAATTGCTTTGAAATAAAAGTAAATCCTGCACCGTAAGACATTGGCAACCCTATTTGTCCTGAACTGATTGTATCATTAAGAATAGTATCTGAAATACTGGTAATTCCTCCTATAGTTAAAGTCCTGTTTGAATATTTAAATATTTCAGCTTTTAAATCAGTTTTGTTTTCAAAAAAACCGCCTATTGTAAAATTGTATTTTTTGAATAAAGAATCACTATATTGAATTCCGTATTTAAATCGAAAATCTTTAATTTTAACATCTTCAACATCAAGTAAAGAAGAGATATAATTAACATCTGTCATTAATGACTCAATTCTTTTACTCAATGTTCCGAAATAATAAGAGGCATTAAACCCGACAGATAAACTCTTATATTTCAACGAATTGCCAAAATACACCTGAGAAATTCCTCCGTTACCGATATAGTGATTTTCAAATTTTGATGTATAATCATCAAGAGTGACGGAGTCTTGCGTTTGTATATTATATCCTACATTGCTGACAGGGGTTAACCCAAAACTTACTCCCCAATATTTATTTGCTTTGAATGCTGCATTTAATGAGGATAAGCCGAAATCATAGTTAGTTATTTTTGAATTTTCGGTTGCATAATCAGTTCTTTGAGATTTTATGCCTACTTGAAAAAGAAAGATGTTTTGAGGAATTGCAGTATATGAGGCAGGGTTATTTATATTTATTTCAAAAGGTAATCTTAAACCGTAAGAAATTCCGCCCATCCCTATTGATCTTCCCAGCGATTGATTTGCAATTTCTCCAATTCCGTATCGAGAATAAGGTGAACTTGTATTAACTTGTCCTGCTGCCTCAAAAATTAACAAAAACAGAAAAATTGTTATAATCGGAAATTTATGTCGCATTATATTCAAGTATTATGTTTAAACCCTTCAGTACAATATTCGGGTCTGTAAATATTTTATTTTTTATTCGTTTTTCAAAGAAATATGTATCACCTCCCGTAAAAACGACTTTTAACTCGGGGTACTTTATCAAATATTTCTCAATATATTTTTCAACTTCATTTAATATTCCGTTTTGTACACCGGTAATAATTGACTCATTTGTGTTTTTCCCTGTTAAACTGTCAATATTTTCATCAATTGTAAGTTTTGGTAATTTTTTCGTAAAATAATGCAATGCTTCATATCTCATATTTATACCGGGAGAAATACTGCCGCCTAAATATTCATTGTTTTGATTTATAAAATCAATTGTTAAAGCTGTTCCTGCATCAAAAACTAAAACGTCGGTATTCGGAAAAATATTGCTTGCTGCAATAACTGCTGCAAGTCTGTCTTTACCGAGTGTTTCAGGTGTTTCATAAAAATTTTTTATCGGAACTTTTGTTTTATGATTTAGTTTTAAATAAAAATCAAAGTTTTCAGATAAAAAATTATCTAATTCAATAAATTCAGAACTTACACTTGATAAAATAACTTTTTTTACTGATTGTTGCTCTGTTAGCTTCTTAATTTTATCTGTAATCTCTTCACACGTTTTAAATGAAGACAAATGAGAAATCTCCCCCCTTCTGAACAATGCTGCTTTTGTATAAGAATTTCCTAAATCTAAAATTAAGTTCATTAATAAAGAACAATTGAAATAAATACTATATTTCTAAAAAGTTGCGAAGATAAAAAAAGACATTGAAACAGAAAAAAATCAATGTCTTTTAATTGCATTTTTTATTAAAAAAGCCGAAAAGCAAACCAAAATTTTAAAAAATGAATTAGTACAGTAAATGAGTTTTAGAATTATTATTCCATCCTGCTTGATAATCATAATCAACAAAATAAATTTTTAAATCTGCCTGATAATCATAGTCTGTAAAAAAAATCTTTTTATCGGCTTGGTAATCATAATCAGTAAAAAACCAAATTCCGTCTTTATTTGCCTGATAATCATATTTTGATTTAAAAACTTTTAAATCGGCTTGATAATCATAATCGACTACATATACTTTTATATCCGCTTGATAATCGTAGTCAACTACAAAAACTTTTGTTCCGCCGTTAGTTTTATTAATGTTTAAATTATTTTTTTTTGAAGGAACAAATGAAGAAATAAATAATGCACCTAAGAAAAACAGGATAATGTATCGAATTTTCATAATACCTTTTTTAATTAATAAACATTTCAGTAAATATAAGATGCTAAATTGAATCGATTTCCATAAAAAATTAGTTATTTCTTATAAATTCTTGCAAGCTGTACATTTCATTTGTTTTTACACCTTTCTCAGTTTCAATTAAATTGCAACATTCGTTATATAAATCGTGTTCAAAAAATATTGTGTAATTATTTTTTACTGCATCATCAAAAAATCGTTTTTTATCATTCAAGGTAATTAAAGGTTGTGTATCGTAAGCCATAATATAAGGCATGGGAATATGAGCAGTTGAAGGAAATAAATCGGCACCGAAAATTATTTTCGTATTATTATATTTTACGTAAGGAATAATTTGCCCTATTGTATGCCCGTTAAAAATTTTTATTTCTATACCGGGTAATAATTCTCCTTCGCTTTCAATTAAATTAAGTTGATTGTATTCTTGCAAAGCTGAATAATTTTCAGGTAAAAATGATGCTTTTTCTCTTCTGTTAGGGTTATTTGCAAGTTCCCAATGAGTTTTACTGACATGATATATTGCATTAGGAAAAGTCGGAGCAAGTTCTTTGTTTTCGCTATATTTTACTGCTCCGCCTACATGGTCAAAATGCAGATGTGTTAAAATTACGTCTGTTATATCTTCATAAGTAAAACCATTTTGCTTTAATGATTTTTCCAGAGTTTCATTTCCGTCAGGAAAGTAATGGTTAAAAAACTTATCACTTTGCTTGTTGCCCATTCCGGTATCAATCAGCACCTTATGCGTATCAGTTTCGACAAGCAAACATCTCATAGCCCAGTTACAAAGATTATCTTCATCGGCAGGATATACTTTCTGCCAAATAACTTTCGGCACAACCCCGAACATTGCTCCGCCGTCTAATTTTAAATTTCCTGTTTCAATTTTGTATAATTTCATGTATTGCTTACTTTTGAAGAAATAAAATATTATGAAAAAACAAATATATAAAAATAATAAAAATATATTTTACAAAGACGAGGGAAAGAAAAATGACAGTACTATTATTCTAATTCACGGTTTTTTGGAAACATCTGATACTTGGACAGATTTCAGCAAAGAATTATCAAAAAAAAACAGAGTTATTTCAATTGATTTACCCGGACACGGAAACAGCGATTTGCACGAAGAACCTTACACAATGTGTAAATATGCCGAAGCAATAAAATATATAATTGATGAAGAAGAAACAGAGAAAGCATTTATTATCGGTCATTCAATGGGAGGTTATGTTGCGTTGGCATTTGCTGATAATTATCCGGACAGATTATCAGGATTGTGCTTGTTTCATTCAACACCGTTTGCTGATGGTGATGAAAAAAGAGCAGCTCGAACAGAAATGATTAAGCAAATTGAAAACGGAGAACTAAATAATATATGTTCTGTTCACTCAAAGGCTGTATATTCAAATGAGAATAAGAGTATTTTTGCAAAAGAAATTGCTTATGGTGAAAAAATTGCAAAAAGTTTATCCCCTGAAAGTGTAATCGCGTCTCTTTTAACTATGAAAAACAGAGATGACCGTTCTCATATCGTAGAAATCTCAGATGTTCCTTTTCTGTATATTATCGGCAAAAAAGATAACTTCATTCCTTTTGATGTTATAAATGAAATTGATTTTCCGGAAGATTATTTAGTTGCTGTTTTGGATAATTCAGGACATATGGGAATGGTTGAAGAAAAAGAAAAGTCATTAAAATATATCAATGACTTTTGTGAAAATTATTTGTAAATTTTAACTTACATATCTTTTATTATATCTTCTGCGGTTCTGTCATCATTCGGCATTAAATCAGGATTTGGCTTATAGCCTTCTTTTACCAATTGGAATCTTTTGCATCTGTTTCTTCCTGTTTCTCCGGAAGTGCAATATATTCTCATATATATTTCTTGTGCTTTTTTACTTGCTAACATTTCGCCTCTAAATAAAGGACAATTTTCAGTTTTAGGACAGTTTTTACTCATTTTAATTCAATTATAATTATGAGTATAGTTAATATTACAAAAATCAAAATTACAAAGTAAAGTGGTACATATTTAATGTTCAAACAAAAACTGTACAATTTTCACCTGAACTTTTCTCCGAGTATAAATTTATATCTTTTATTAAAATTTCCTTTTGCAATATTTGCAAGTCTTCTTTTTAAAAATTTCTTTCGTAATGCTGATACTTTATCAGTAAACAATATACCGTCGAGATGATCATATTCATGTTGAATAATAACTGCTGCCATTCCTTCCAGCTTTTCTGTTATTTTTTCGAAGTTCTCATTATAATATTCAATTGTTAAACTTGTGTGCCTTTCAACATCTTCTCTTACTTCGGGAATGCTTAAGCAGCCTTCTTCCGAGCGTGTTTTCTTAGTAGATTTTTCTATAATTTGAGGATTTATAAAAGTTCGTTTAAAATCTTTTAATTCAGGAATATCCTCTGCCATCGGTTCTGCATCAATTACAAAAAGCCTTATTGCTTTTCCTGCTTGCGGTGCTGCTAAACCGACACCTTCTGAACTATGCATTGTTTCGTGCATATTTTCAATAAATTCTTTTAAACCGGGGTAATTTTCATCAATTTCAACGGCTTTTTTTCTTAGTACTGATGAGCCTATTATATGAATCGGGTATATCATCTTTTATTTTTTTGACTCCATAAAGGATTGTAAAATAATAGTTGCACTGATTTTATCTGTCAATGCTTTGTTTTGTCTGTCTTTTTTTTTCATTCCTCCTTCAATCATTGCAATTTTAGCTAATTTTGAAGTGAAGCGTTCATCATATATTTCAACGTTCAAGTCGGGGAATTTTTTTTGTAGCTTCTTTAAAAAAGGATTTACATATTTTAAAGATTGTGCTCCTTCGTTTTTTAAGGTTAAAGGGTACCCTACTACAATAGTTTCTACATCTTCTTCTCTACAATACTTCTCTAAAAAAGAAAAAATATCTTTTGAGTGAACTGTTGTTAAACCGTTTGCAATAATTTGCAAGATGTCGGTAACGGCTATTCCGACTCTTTTTTGCCCGTAATCTATTGCTAAAATTCTTCCCAAATTTGAAATTTTGAAATGCAAAATTATAATTTTCTTTTAAATACGGAACTTTAATACTTTGATTTTCTTGTTTGTATTGCCTTTTCAATAATTTGCAAACATTTTTGCGTGTTATTTAATATTTCTTTACCCCAAAATCTTAACACAATCCAGCCTTGTGAAATTAATGCAGCATTTACTTCTTTATCTCTTTGAATATTTCTTTCAATTTTTTTATGCCAAAATTTTTGATTAGATTTTATTTCTGACCTTTTTGTATCCCAGTTTTTACCGTGCCAAAACTCACTGTCGCAAAATATTGCTATTTTATATTTTCTAAAAGCAAAGTCCGGTTTCCCTAATATGTTTTTTACTTGTTTTCTGTAACGCAACCCCTTTGTCCACATAGCTTTTGCAAGCACATCTTCAATCTTAGAACCTGACGACTTAACAGCTTGCATATTTTTTCGCCTTTGCTCGGGGCTGTGCTTATCCATTAATTGTACAATAATTGTAATAATAGTTTCTTTAATTATTGCAAATAACTTCTATTCATTAGCTTTAAAAAAAGATTCTATTGCAACATTTCCTTCTTTTATAATTGAAACAGGCGGATATGTAATAGGATTGTTTTGCAGAATAATACCGTCTTCATTTGCATCGAAGTTAATTTGCAGGTTTAATTTTAAAATAAAAGCAGGTAAAAATTCCATATTATTGTTTGATAAATCAATTTCTTTCAGATTTTTTAATTCAGAAATTGCAACCGGTAACAGTCTTATAAAGTTATCTGCGAGTGAAATTGTTTCAATTTGTTTTAATTTATTAATTGAATCAGGTATTTTACTGATAGCATTCATCCCCAATTCAAGATGTATAAGATGTTGTAAGTCACAAATTTCCTCAGGAATTGTTTCAATTTGATTTCCCATCAAAAGCAAAACCCTTAAATTTTGCATTTTATTTATATCTTTCGGTATTTCAATAAGTTTTGTATCAATCATGCTCAACTCTTGCAAATTTTCTAACTCAGTTAAAGCTTTCGGGAAATTTACAAGTTTATTACCTGCTAAATCTAATTTACGAAGTGTTTTTAACTTATTTATATTACTCGGAAGTTTTGTTAATTTATTATAATCAAATGCAAGAGTTCTGATAATACTTAAATTATCAATAGTTTCGGGAATAGTTGAAATTTGATTAAAGCCTAAATTCAAAAACTCAAGCTTTTCGGAAGAAAAAATACATTCGTTAATTTCAGTTATCCTATTATCTGTCATATACAACCTGTACAAAATAGGTAATTTACACAAAACTTCGGGGACTTCAGTAAATTTGTTATTGCTTAAGTCTAATTCTTGTAAATTATGAAGATTTGAAAAATTTTCAGGAAGCTTACTTAAATCGCATTGCGAAATATTCAAATATGATAAATTTGAGTAGTTATTTATACATTCGGGAAGTTCATTAAATCTGTTTTGGCTTATATTTAATTCTAATAAATTTTTAATATCTTTTATTTCACAGGGTAACTTTGTAATATTGTTATTTGTAAGTATTAAAGTTTCAAGTTTTTCAATACTCGCAACTTGCATCGGAAATTTCTCAAAACTGTTATGTGCTAAATTTAAATATCTAAGGTTCTTTAGCAATTTCAAATCGTCGGGAATTGATGAAATATTGTTCTCTTCCAAAGACAATTCTTGTAAAGTATCAATTTCAAAAATTAATTTAGGTATTTCGGTTAATTTTGCTCCTGTTAACTTTATTTTAATAATTTCATCTTTCTCATTTACTTGAAATCTGCCAAATTCATCAAAAATCCAACCGTCAATATTAAACTTGCAATTTTTAAACTTTTTTCCGGTTAGTTTTTCTAAATTTGTGATTTGATTTAAAGTTGACATTTTTACGATATGTTTGATGTTGACGAAAGAAATATTTATTGTAAAATTACATATATATTATGAAACATAAAAAGCTTAGATTAATTTTCTTAATTATTTTTTTATCAAGTATAGGTATTGCACAAAATAATGAAGAAAAAATTGACAGTATTAAGCGTATAGTAAAAAAAGTTGAACTTGAACGAGAACTGTTATTGTCTGAAATAAAAGGAATCAGACTAAATATAATTCAAAAAGACCTATTGGAAAACGGTATGCCCGCAATAAAGGAGGGAGAAGAAATAATTCATCATTCGGCATTATCTTTATCATATAATGAGAAACACGAACAAGCTAATTGGGTTGCCCATATTATTACACCCGACATTAAAGGGAAAGGTTTTTCCCGAACAAATGATTTCAGAGAAGATACAGCCGTAAAAACCGGTTCATCTTGCGAAAAAGATTTTTTCCTGAAATATTTACAAGCTGACAGCACATACAAATATGACGGATTTGGTTATGACAGAGGGCATTTAGCTCCCTCGGCAGATTTCAGATGGTGCAAAGAAGCCATGAGCGAATCTTACTATTATTCAAATATGTCACCGCAGCGTCCGGAATTTAACAGAGAAATTTGGGCAAAACTAGAGAGCTTTATAAGAGAGTATGTTGCCGAAAGCGATGAAAAAGTATATGTTGTTACCGGCGGTATTTTAAAAGATGACTTGAAAAAGATTGAAAGAGGTGTTAACAAAGTTAGTATTCCCGAAGAATTTTATAAAGTTGTTCTTGATATTGACGGAGACTCAAAAGCAGGAATAGCTTTTATAATTCCTAATGAAAAATGTGAATATCCTGTTATTAGTTATGCGGTATCAATTGATGAAGTTGAAAAGAAAACAGGAATTGATTTTTTCCCTGCATTATCCGATGATATTGAAAATAAACTTGAATCAAATTTTGATGTAAAACATTGGCAAACCGAAAACAGAAAGAAAAACCTGGCACCAATAAACAGAAATAAATTACCTAAGAATGCAATAAACACAGTTCAGGCAAGATCTTATTTTGACAGCAAAGCAAAAGTTTGCGGAACTGTTGTTGGTGTTCACGAAACTAAAAGCGGTAATATTTTCTTAAATTTTGATCAAGATTTTCCGGAGCAACTGTTTTGGTGTACAATCTGGAAAGATAATATTGTAAATTTCAGTTATAATCCGGAAGAATATCTTTTAAATAAAAAGATTTGCATTAAAGGAACAGTAAAGAAAAAATACGGGAAACCCTCAATGAGTTTATATAATGATAACCAAATTACATTATATGACGAAGAAATGGCTAAAAAGAGAAAGTAATTGTACTGCGAATTAAGTAATATCAAAATCATATTATTATAAAATGCAATATTTCAAACAAGCAGCCGAAGCAATAAAAAATGCAGATGCATTAATAATAACAACAGGTGCAGGTATGGGAGTTGATTCCGGTCTGCCTGATTTTAGAGGCAACTCAGGCTTTTGGAAAGAATATCCCGCAATTTCACACCTCGGAATTTCATTTTCTGAAATGGCAAACCCTCGTTGGTTTGAGGAGAACCCAAAACTTGCCTGGGCTTTTTACGGACACAGGTATAACCTTTATAATGAGACTGTTCCTCATAAAGGTTTTGATATGTTATTGGAACTCGGAAAAGCAAAAACTTATGGTTATTTTGCATTTACTTCAAATGTTGACGGGCAATTTCAACATGCCGGTTATTCCGATGAATTTATCGAAGAAGTTCACGGTTCAATAAATCACATGCAGTGCAGTATTCCCTGCACATCTGAGATTTGGGAAGCAACGGATTTACACATTGAAATTGACAAAGAACTTTTTGAATCCCAAGAACCTTTGCCGAAATGTCCTGAATGCGGAGCAATTGCTCGCCCGAATATATTGATGTTCGGTGATTGGTCTTGGTTATCACAAAGATCAAACGAACAAAACACAAATTTTCATCATTGGTTAAATAATTTGAAAGAAAATTCTGCAAAAACTATTATTATTGAAACGGGAGCCGGAAGAGCCGTGCCTACCGTAAGAATGAAATCTGAACGATTAGCACAAGATTTTAATGCAACATTAATTCGTATAAATCCTCGTGATTTTCAAATTCCCTCTTACATAAAAGGTGTTGAAGTTCAAACAGGAGCTTTGCAAGGAATTGAAAGGATTATTGAATATTTGTAAATTATGGATGACTTTTTTACAGAAAACAAAACGTTCAATTTAATTGATTTCTCAAAAGAAGAATTAAGGAAAGGAGAATATGAAAATTGCACTTTTGAAAATTGCAAATTTGTTAACTGTAACTTATCAGAATTTAGTTTTGCTGAATGTGTTTTTGAAAATTGTGATATAAGCAATGTCCTGGTTATAAATACAATATTCAGAGATGTCAGATTTGAAAATTGCAAAATGTTAGGTTTGCGATTTGATGATTGTAATAAATTCTTATTGTCTTTTCAATTTATTTCTTGTCAATTAAATTTATCTTCGTTTTATAAATTAATGCTGAAAGAAACTTATTTTTCAGAATGTAATTTGAGTGAAGTTGATTTTTCCGAAGCAAATTTTTCTCAAAGTAAATTTAGTGATTGCAATTTATCCGGAGCAATATTTGAAAATACGAAACTTGAAAAAACTGATTTTATTTCTTCATACAATTATTCAATCAACCCTGAAATAAACCGGATTAGAAAAGCAAAATTTTCATTTCCCGGAATAACCGGACTATTGGATAAATATGACATTGAAATTGTTAATTGATTTGCATCAAAACAGTTCATATTACATCCTACTGAAAATCAACATATAATAAATATTTTTTTCGCAACTTCTTATAATTATCTAAATCTTTTTGCCAAGTTTCTCTGATTTGCTCTTCGGTCATTCCTTCAATAATTTGCTCTGCCAACTCTCCGTTACCTGCTAACAAATTAAACCAATTCTTCTTTGTAATAAATTCATCTTTATTTTTAAACTTATCGGCAAAATCAATGATGTATTTTAAAGTAAAATAATTATTCATTTCCTCTTTTCTTAAATCAATACCGTAGCAAATTTTATTCTCTTGTATGGGGTTCATTTGCATTCCGGTAATATCCTCAGGAACAAAAGTGAAAGAACCGAAAGACTTATCGGGATAACCTATTACCTGAAAAGGAAAACTTGTCCCCCGCCCTATGCTTACATCTGTTGCTTCAAAAAAGCACAAAGAAGGATACAGTCTTACAGACAAATCATTAGGCAAATTCGGTGAAGGTTTCACGGGCAAAGACCAAGATTTTGAATGATCGTAATTCTTTACTTTTACAACTTCCAAATCACATATTATTCCGTTCTTTAGCCAGCCTTCTCCGTTTATCATCATTGCTAATTCACCAACAGTAAGACCATGTACAACAGGTATTTGATGCATCCCCACAAAAGATTTATATTTTAATTTAAGAACAGGTCCGTCAACATAATCGCCGAGAGGATTTGGTCTGTCCAATACAATAAATTTCTTGTTATTTTCAGCACAAACTTCCATCATGTAATGCATACTGCTGATATATGTGTAAAATCTGACACCGACATCTTGAATATCAAACATAACAACATCTAAATCTGCTAATTGTTCTTTTTTAGGTTTACGGTTTTTACCGTACATTGCAATTATAGGAAGCCCTGTTTTCTCATCAATATTTGAATTAAAATGTTTACCTCTGTCAATATTTCCTCTGAAACCGTGCTCCGGAGCAAATATTTTAACAATATTAATATCTTGCATCAATAAAAAATCAACAAGATGAATATTGTTTACAAGAGCCGATTGATTAACAACTAATCCTACACGTTTGTCTTTTAAAAGATGTATATACTTATCCGTACATTCGGCACCGGTTAAAATTGTTTCTGTATCAGATATAACTAAAGGTGTACGTTTTTCAATATCGGAAATTTCAGGCAGTATTTCGTTAAATTCATTTTTAACAAAAATGTGCTCTGTTGCCTTAGGGGAACACGATGTAAAAAGAATAATAACAATTAATATGACAGAAAGCCTAATGTTAAGGTAGTTTATAAACAACAAAATCAAAGAAATTAATATGTAATAAAAAACAGATTATTTAAAACTTTGCCAGTTCTTCCTGAAATTTCTGATTTGGCATGGTAGAATCATCTTTCTCTCTGTATTTATCTTTTAAACCGTCAACAAAATACATATCAATATCTCCTTTATTTTTTACTGAAATTTTACCTCTGTAAGTACAATTAAAAAAGTCTTTTATGTATTCATAGGTTACTCCGGATATATTCACTTTTCCTGCTTCGCCGGATGATTCTAATCTGCTGGCAGTGTTAACTGCATCACCCCAAATATCATACGCAAACTTTTTGCTGCCGATAACACCAGCAACAACTTTGCCCGTATGTATTCCGAGCCTTAAACTCCAACCGGTTAAACCTTTTGCCACTCTTGATTCATTATATTCTTTCATAAACTTTTGAATCTCTAAAGAAGCTAAAACAACGTCAATCGGGTTACTTTTATTTCTTAGCGGCAAACCACCTACAGCCATATATGCATCTCCGATTGTTTTAATTTTTTCAATAAAATGATCTTCTGTTATTTCATCAAACTTGCGAAAATATACACTGAGTTCTTTAATAATCTCTTCAGGTTCTAATTCGGAAGATATTTTAGTAAAACCTACAAAATCTGTAAACATAATACTTACCATACGATACTTCTTGGCTTTTACAGCTCCTTTATTTTTTAATTGTTCGGCAATTTCATACGGCAGTATATTTTGCAGTAGTTCATCTGTTTTATTTTTTTCAATTTCAAGTTGGTTCTTTTGTCGTTCAAGTTCATTTGATTGTTGCTCTAAATCTCTTGCTTGCCCTGTTATTCCTTCAATTAACTTAAATAACGACAAAATTGACTTAACCCTGACAGTTAATTCTAATCTTTCAAAAGGGACTTTTAAAAAATCAGCAGCACCGAACATTACGGCTGTTTCAATATTTTTATTATCATTTGAAATAACAATAACCGGAATTTGTACAGAAATATCAATTTCTCTCAAATCAAAAAGAATATCAAGACCTTTTGTATCATCTTCATAATTTATATCTAATAATATTATATCGGGTTTATATTCTTTTATAATATCAAAAGCTTCGCCTGAAATCTTTGAAACAAGAATTAAATATGACTGAACCTCATCGGTAAAGCTTTTTTTAATAAGCCCTATAACATCTTGATTGTCAGATATAATAAGTATAGTATATTCAGCGTGATTAATCATCCGTTCTTAAAACTGAAAGTTATTATTAAAATTAGTAATTGTTACTACAAATATTTTGCCTCTAATGTAGATATTGTAAATTGATTTTAAAAATTCAATTTATATATTTTTAAGTTTTAAGTTTTCAATCAACAAATAACAACAATACACACAAAAAGGGATATTACTTTACGAAATTATTTTTTATTGCAAAAGCAACAAGAGAGGCTGTGTTACCTGTGCTTGTTTTTAATAATAAATTGGCTCTGTGGTTATCAACTGTTCTGTTGCTGATAAAAAGTTTTTCGGCAATTTTTACATTTGTAAAACCGTCGCATATAAGTTGTAAAACTTCTAATTCCCTTTTTGTCAATTTTACTTTTTCTTTAATTTTGTTTCGATTTGTTTCTTCGTCGAATGTTAAAATATTTTTGATATTAAGAATTTCTTCGGCGATTTTTTCTTTTCCGGTTGATAACAAAAAATCTACAATTTTTCGAAACTCATTGTTTTCGATATTATAAGTTTTTGTATTTTCAGAAGCATTATTAATTTGTTTTACGGTTCCGATAAGAGAGCTCCGGTTTCCTATTTCAATATGTTTTGCAAAAACATCAATAAAAACAGCTTTTTTAGTTTTGTTGATAAAAGAAATTTTCAATTGGACCGAGTCGTGTATTTTATTAAGAACGGATTTTAATTTTGCCAATATTAATTCGGGATCATTAATAATAATTTTACTCAAAGAGATATTGTTTAGTACTTGTTTTGAGTATCCGGTTATTTCTTGCAATTTCTCGTTAATAAGAAAGAAATGATCTTCTTTAAATATAAAAATACCTATGAACGGATTATGCAGAAGTGATTCAAATTCTTTTTTATGGGTATTTTTAAGGTGTTCATGTTTTTCAAGTCTTTTTTTTACACAAAACAAAAGGTTATCCATTTCCAGAGGTTTTGTAATGTAATCGTCAGCACCTAATTTCAGACCTGCTTTAAAGTCCTCCACTTGAGCTCTGGCTGTTAAGAAAATAAAAGGGGCGGAATATGAAGGAATTTTCTCAATTGTCTTAAGCACCTCATAACCTCCCATCTTAGGCATTTCTATATCGCATATAATTAAATCCGGACTGTGTTGTATTACCATTTGAACACCCTCTACTCCATTCTTTGCAGTATAGGTTTTAAAGCCTTCAAATGTTAAAAAGTCAGAAACCTCTTCCAAAAGTGGAGCAAAATCGTCAATTATTAGAATTCTTTTTTTCTTCATACTGATATTCTCTTATTTGTTACCAATCAAGATTAATTTAATTTTATTTATTAATATTTCTGAGCTGACAGGTTTGATTATGTATAAATCGTTATTTAGACATTTTGCTTTTTCGACAGCAGTTTTTTCTGCTTTAGCCGAAAGGAATATAACCGGAATATCTCGTGTTTTTGGATTCTTTCTGATTTGCCGGAATAGTTCAAATCCGCCCATTTCGGGCATTACAATATCAGTTATCACTAATTTTGGTCTTAATATTCTTATTTCTTCAAGACCGATTTTCCCGTTTTTTGCTTCTGTAACATTATAGCCTTCCATTGACAGTATATCACATATTTCTTCTCTAACGGCTATATTGTCTTCGACAACTAGTATTTGATTTTTCATAATATATATTGATTAGTGATTAACTCTCAATAAACTGTTCTGATATGTTACGGAATCTGATTTGTTGTTGTTTTTGTAATATTATCGTAAATTTTGTTCCTTTTCTTTGGTCGCTTTCTACGGTAACATCACCTTTTAGTAATTCTACAGATTCTTTTACTATGGCAAGTCCGAGTCCTGTTCCTTGTATTGTTTCAACATTTCTTCCTCTTCTGAATGGATTAAAAATGCTTTTCAGTTCTTCTTCTTTTATTCCGATTCCTTTGTCTATGACTTCGAATTTGATGTCTTTTTTGTTTACAGATACATTAAATATTACTTCATCGGCATCAGGCGAAAATTTTATGGCATTACTCAGCAAGTTTATAAAAATATTTCTTAGAATCTTTGTGTCTGAGGTTATTATACATTTATTTTTATTGCATTTGAAATTAATCTTATGAGAGTTTTTTGTTGCTATTATAACATCTTCAATGATAGTTTCAAGTTCTTCTATCATATCAATTCTTTGCGGGTTGTATTTAATTTTACCGTTTTCTATTTTTCCTATTGTCAAAACGTCTTCAAGTAATTTAGTCATATGGTTGACTTGTGTTTCAATTTTTTCGGCTTTTTTCAATATTTTTTCCTTTTCGGCTCTGTCGTAATATTTTTTTACAAAACCGGCTGCAAATTTTATTGCTGACAGAGGTGTTCTGAATTCGTGAGAAGCCATTGATACAAACTGTGATTTTAATTCGCTTAGTTCTTTTTCTTTTTCCAGTGCTTCGATTAATTTATGTGTTCTTTCTTCAACTTTCTTTTCTAAATCCGCTTTGTATATTTCTCTTTCTGTAATATCTTGTGCTATGCATATTATACGACTTACGTTTTCGTTTTCATCAATTTGTGTTGTGCTGCTTATAAGCATTCTTATAAGTATTCCTTTTTTTGTTTTTATATCTAATTCTTCGTTTGTAATACTGTTACCGGATAAAATATAGCTCATTAAGTTAGAAAACACAGAATCTTCTCGTATAATAAAAATGTCTTTAAAGTGTTTGTTTTTTACTTTATTTCTGCTGTGCCCCGTAAGCATTTCGGCGGCATTATTCCATTCTTTAATTTTTCCGAAAATATCTATTCCGAAAATAGGAAGGTTTATGCTGCCTATTAAGCTGAGATATTCTGATTTAGTTTGAATTTGTTTTCTTTTAGCTCTCATATAAGACGAGATATCTTTTATTATAACCAATAACCTCGGCTCTACCCCTTTGTATATTCTTCTGAAATTAAGTTCTATCCAAACTTCTTTATTGAAGTTTGACGTTCCTTCTATAAGTCTTTTTTCCGATGAGCCGGTTTTTATGCATTCTATGGCAATATTAATAAGTTGAAGTTTTTTCCAATTTCTTTTTTCTCTGAAATTTTGGTTTAAGATACTTTCGGTATCAGTCCCGAGAATTGTTGCATAATTATCTGAAACAAAAACACATTCTCCGTTTCTTTTGTATATGGCATAGCCCAGTTCTCCGACATTGATTATTTGCTTATTAAGTTCGTGTATTTCTTGAAGCTCTTTTTCTTTTCTTTTTTCTTCCGTAATATTTTCAACAATTCCTTCAAAATATATATCTCCTTTTTCGTCTTGCAATTCAACGACATTTTCTCTTACATATTTCAGTTTATTTTTTTTATCTTTCCATATACTCTCAAAACCTGTAATATAACCGTTCTTTTCTATGGTGTTTTTAATTTTTAATCTGTTTACGGTAACATCACAGTCTGTTTCAAGGTTACAGTTTTTAATTTCAGAAAAAGAATTATATCCCAGTATTTTACAAAAAGCTTTATTTGCTTTAACTATTTTACCGTTTGGGGTTGTTCTGTACATTCCCAATATTGAGTTTTCAAAAAGCAAACGAAAGTGTTTTTCCGATTTTATCAGTTTTTCTCTTATTATTTTATATGCAGTTATGTCTTCTTTTACGGAAACAAAAAAAATTATTTCTCCTTTGTCATTGATAATAGGTTTTATACTTGCTTTTTCCCAGTATAATTCTCCGTTCTTTTTTCTGTTGCAAAATTCCCCGTTCCAGGTATAACCGAGAGTAATGGTATCCCATAATTTTTTGTAGAAAGTGTCTGTTTGTTTTCCTGACTTTAAAATTCCGGGGGTTCTTCCTATCACATCTTTGGCTGTATAGCCGGTCATTTCCGTAAATTTGGGATTTGTATATTTTATTTTTCCGTTAGTATCTGTTATTATTATACCTACCGGGCCTTGTGTTACTGCAGCTGATAACAACCTAATTTTTTCTTTCGTTTTATTTTTTTCTGAAATATTATTTACAAATGCCAAAATTACTTGTTTATTACCTTTTTTAACTAATTTCAGATATACAGATACGGGATATTTTTTATTGTTTAAGGTTTTATGTGATGTTTCAAAATAAACCTCTTTATTAGCTTTAAGCTTTTTAAGATATTTTATGTATGTTTTTTTATTTTGACCTGATTGAAAATAGTAAATTTTATGTTTTAAGATATCAATATTTGATATTCCGAGATTTTTATACGATTTAGAATTTGCATACATTATATTAAAGGATGAAGGGTTTATAATGTAAACTTCATTTAATCCGGTTTCTAAAGCACTCAATAGGTCAAGTCGTTCATTTTGCAATGATTTTAATTCTGTAATATCTTTATATAAGCATAAGTAGTCAGTTGTTTCATTATTATTTATTTTAGAGAATGTTCCCAGCAAGTACCTGTAATCACCAGGAAAAACGACTTCATTTTGAAAACATCCGTATTTGTCTGCATATTCGTGTCCGCACCAACTACAAACTTTTTCAAAACCGAAAAGTGCCTTATAGCAAGTTACTCCGTTTTCTTTGTATCCAAACTTATTAACCGCTGCTGTGTTCATGTATTGCAATTTTTTATCTTTACTGCAAATTGTAATAATATCCGGATTTGCATTCAGTATTGAGCGATATTTCTTTTCACTTTCTTGAAGAGCTTTTTGTTTTTTAATATTTTCACTTATATCGTAAACAATTACTTCGAAGTTTGTTGTTTCTCCGTTTTTTTGTATAATGAACGTGCTGCCTGTTACCCATTTTATGGTTTTGTTTTTTGTAATAATCCTGTAAGGCTTATGATTTATTCTTATACTATTGCCTGTATTATTTGTTTTAATTTCATTTTTTAAGTAAGGCATGTCTTCTTTATATATTATATCCTCAAAGGTTATATTTTTATTAATAAAGTCAGAAATCCGATAACCGAAATTTCTGTATATATTATCGGAAACATAAGATACAGGCCATCCCGGTTTATTCTTCAAAGAAAAAGAAACAATAGGACTGTTGTTAATAATATCTATTTTTTCTGTAAGTGCTTTTTGTGTTTTTTTTTGTTTTATTATTTTATCAAATAATTTGATGTTTTGTTCCAAGTAAGTTTTATTCCGTTTTTTTAAGGTTTCTTTTTGCTTTGAGATTTTAGTGTGATAATAGTGTCGTTCAGTAATTTCTCTTGATTTGATTATTATATATTTTTTATTGTTAATTATTATAATGTTTGCAATAAAGTCAAAAAGAATAAATTTACTATTTTTATTATTGGGGATATTAACGGATATTTTTTTTCTTATTTTTTTTTCTTTTAATATTAGGGTTACACACTCAATTATTTCTTTTTTTGGAATATGAGGCACTATTTTGTTTAAAGGGCTGCCTGTTATATCTGCTTTTTTGAATTTAAATACTTTACTTACGGCATTATTTACTTTCTTTACTACAGGCATTTTGTCTTTTGCAACATCAACTATTATAATAGGGTCTTCAAATTCTTCAAAAATAAATTCGAATTGTTTCTCTCCGAAAGTATCGATTGTTTTATTTTGCTTTAAAGCCCTTTTAATAGTTGGCAACAGACGTATTAAATCTTCTTTTAGAATATAATCTGTAATGCCTTTTTGATAAAGTTTCTCAATTGTTTTGTCGGTTAAAGGATCTGTAATAATGATAAAAGGGATGTTATTTTTATACTGTAAAATAATTTCTGAAATATTAGAATTTAAAAATTCTGAAAAATTACAGCCTAACAGTATAATGTCTGGTTTAAAGGTGTTTAAAGTATTTTTTAGTTTATGTAAACTATGTACATATTCAACAAAATACTTAAAATCCGATTTCTTCAAGTAGTGTTCAATTTTCAGAATTTCAGTTTTGTTATTCTCTACAATTAAAATTTTTATTGTGCTGTTCATTTTTACATTAATTTATTAAACTTTTCAAAGTTATGTTTTTAAAACAATATAATTTTAGGTGAATCTACTCAAAAAACATTAAAGATAAAAGTAAGTATTTATACCTATTTCTGATAAATTTAAGAAAAAAAAATGATTTTTTAAAATAATTATGTGTCAAACTATGAAATTGTTCCTTCCGGTATAATATACTAATTATTGTTTTGATTGTTAGTGCGTAAAAAAACCTACTGTATCCGTAATGGACAATCAAACAGTGCATTGCGACGATTCTGTGATTAGGTGTTTTAACATGCTTTACATTTACTTGTTTTTATTGAGTTTTTTATCTCTTAAAGTGTAATGGTTGCAGGTGTACCTTTGTAAAAGCAAAATTTAATTCAGAATTATTAACTTATTATAAAATATACAATCATGAAAAGAATAGTCAGTTTAATATTAACAGTAGCTTTACTGAGCATGTCAGTAAGTTCATTCGCTTTATCAGCAAAATTATTTCCGACTCGGAAACCTGATAAATCATTTAAAGTCAGCAGTAAGTCCCGAACAATAGAGATGAGAAAAGGACAGACTTATCACCTGAAAATGAAGTTGCGTAAAAACAGATACTATTTTATATACTTAAAAGGTAAAAAGAAACTGGGCCCCGTTCAGTGTATAATTACTATACCGGAGGAAAGTAACAAAGTAGTTTTTGATAACGCAGCCTATGAGTTTGAAAAAAATATTCTTTTCTATAACAAGGATGAAAGAGATGTAGTTGTTGAAATCAAAACTATGCCTTGTTGCTACGAAAGTAAACTGTCAAAAAAACAAACTGTCAAATTAGTATTTGCAAATAAAAAAATAAAAAAAGATGAGATATATAATACTGACAACAGTTATAATCTTTATGCTGTCAACTAAATTAAAAGCACAAATAATTGCAGATTTTTCATCAAACATTACATTTGCTTGCAATTCTGCTGTTATATCTTTTACAGACAACTCAACACCATCATCCGGTTTAACATATCAATGGGATTTTGGTAACGGGAGTACATCTGTTCTGAGGAATCCTTCGGTAGCATACACAATGCCGGGTAGTTACACGATAAAGCTTGTTGTATCAGACGGAGTAAGTACAGATACTGTTATAAAAAATGATTACATAAATATTCATAGAATACCGGATGTCCAAATTTCCTTGGATGACAATAACTACTCGGGGTGTGCACCTTTAATTAAACAATTTGGCGATCAAACAATTTTGGGTGACGGAAATATTATTGATTGGATTTGGGATTTTGGAGACGGTAATTTAAGTAATGAACAAAATCCTCAACACGTATATTTATTTCAAAGTAATTATAGAGTATCTCTTACCGTAACCGATATTAACGGTTGCAGCGATGTGGGGTATTTAGATACACTTATTTCCGTATATAAACCATATGCCGATTTTTTGGCAGGTTATACTTATTCTTGCACCTCTGAACAGAATGTCAGTTTTTATAATAATTCCTATGGTGATGGTAATTTATTATATTTATGGGATTTTGGAGATTCAAATATTTCGAATGAGAAAAATCCTGTTCATACATATAATTTTAACGGAAATTTTGATGTATCTCTTGTAGTAACCGATGAACACTCCTGCACAGATACATTGTTGAAAGAAAGCTACATAAACTTATCGGGAGTTGATGCAAGTTTCACAATTAACGAGGATACTTTATGTTATGGTGAAGAATTAAAAGTTACGAATACTTCTGTAAATGCTTATAGTTTTTTGTGGGATTTTGGAGACAGTACAGTTTCCGAGCAGAAAAATCCCAGCCATATTTATACTGAGTCCGGAAATTATAAACTTACTTTAAAAGCAATACATATTTCAGGATGTGTAGATTCCTGCTCCGTTGATATTAATGTGGAAAAAGCTACTGCTGATTTTAGTTTGTCGGACAATTATGCTTGTGAAGTTCCCGTTACTATAAATTACGAAAATCTTTCACAAAATACCGTAAGTTATGAATGGCATTTCGGAAACGGAGATATTTCGTATGAAAAAGACCCTTCTGTAGTATATACTAAAAACGGGATTTATAACGACACCCTTATCGTATACAGTTCTAAGGGATGTAAAGATATAAAAATAATAGACAGCAGCTTGGTTATTCGTGTTCCTAAAGCCTATTTTACACCTAACCAATTTGCTGACCCCTGGGAAATTAAGGGATGTGCACCACTAAGTTTGAATTTTTACGATAATTCATATTATAATAGCGAATTTGACAGTATTGCTACTTTTGTTTGGAATTTTGGTGACGGGGTACAAAGCAACGAAAAAAACCCTTTACATATTTATGAAGATGTCGGAGAATATCTTGTCGAACATTATTATATTACATATAGGGGGTGCGTTTCTTCACCTTATTATTCTGAAATAAAAACAGGTACTAGACAAACAGCTGATTTCTATAAAAATATGCCGGATACAATTTGTGCATCCCAAGCTGTCGATTTTTTTAACAACTCTCAAGATTCAGTATTGGTAAACGAATGGTATTGGCGTTTCGGTGATGGGGAATATTCCTTGAAGGAAAATCCTACACATATGTATATCGATACAGGCTATATGAATGTTAAGTTACAAGCATATCACAATGGTTGCGGTGTTGCTGAAGAGAAAAAAAACTTTATTTACGTGAAGGGCCCTGTTTTGAGCCCGGAGTATAGAATAGATTGTGACATGCCTTATGTTGTTACATTTGACGGAAATGTTAAAGATGCAGATAGGCTTATATGGGATTTTGGTGACGGCTCTTCGATTGACTCTGTTAATTTTTATCCGTCTCATTCATATCCTGATAATAAAGCATATACGTACAGCTTGACTGCAGTTAATTATAAAAACGGTTGTTCGCATAATTCAAGTAATATAGTTGTTATTAAAGACATAAAATCTGATTTCTATATGGATACCACATATGGCTGTGAGAATCTAAGAGTCAAAATAAACAGTAAAACTTCTCAAGATGAGTATTATTTTAAAAATGATAATACTTACGCTTTATATCTTTGGGATTTTGGTGACAGTACAAGTTTGCATACAAATTCTTACGAAATTTATCATACCTATAAAAAGAAGGGAACTTATAACTTAAAATTATTTGTAAAAGATTTCAGAGGATGTGAAGACAGCCTGACTCGAATAATTAAAATTTATAATCCGGAACCGGAATTTAATGTAAAAAATATTGAAGGATGTGTGCCTATGAATGCTTCCTTTGAAAACCTATCTATAAATGACACTTTGGTTGCAAGTTGGCTTTGGGATTTTGGAGACGGTACATTTTCTGATGCAGAAACCCCCCTTCATATATATAATAAACACGGAATCTATGATGTAAAACTCAAAATTACAGACACCTTAGGCTGCATAAATGAAATGCTTAAACCTAATTATATAGAAGCAACAAATCCTATACCCGGTTTTATTGCTGATGATAATACAGTCTGTTTTAAAGATACGATATCATTTATTCCTAATGACACAAGTAAGGTATCATCTTATTTTTGGGATTTTGGAGACGGAAATTATTCTTCCGAAGCTTTTCCGAAGCACATATACGATTCGACAGGTTATTATACAGTTTCTTTGACTCTGGTAGATGATAAAGGCTGTGATTCTGCAAAATATATAAGTAATTATATAAATATACAAAATTATCCGGAACCTAAATTTTCGGTAACAGATTCTGAGGCGACTTGCTACCCTTTGTTTGTAAGTTTCTCGGATACTACTAATAATTCGGATATTGCTGATTGGCAATGGGACTTTGGTGATGGAGAAACATCTTCACATCTTAAATTTCCGGAACATATTTATACAAAACCGGGAGAATATGACGTATCTTTAAAATTAACGTCCACAAATGGATGCAAAGGAAATAATGTTAAAAATCAATATATTGTAATAAACGGACCGTATGCTCAAATTAATGTGACGGATACTGCATGCAAAAATTCGGAAATTACTTTTATTGCCGAAAATCAAAAAGATATATTTGAGAAGCAATGGATATTCGGCGACGGAGCTGCTTCAAATAATGATACCGCTGTCCATGCTTACAATAATACAGGCTATATATACCCTGTTTTGTTATTAAAAAGTGATAATCTGGGAACTTGTGATATCTACCTTAAAGATTCAATTTATATTCCGATACTAACCTCTGATATTAACTCTGTCAACAATCAATTTTCAGGATGTGTTCCTTTTAATTTTAACGGATATAATAATTGTGATGGTGCAAACACTTGGTCATGGAACTTCGGAGACGGAGCATACTCCTCAATATCAGCTCCCGAACACATTTATCAAAATGCAGGCAATTACAACATACAATTAATAACAGCAAATGATTTTGGCTGTACAGATACATCCGAAGCAGAGGTAGAAGTCTTTAATTTACCAAACATAACAACTCTTAAAGATACTTTAATATGCAGAGGAGACAAAATAAAACTTGAAGCAAATGGAGCACAAATATATGAGTGGCTGCCAAAAATATATTTAGATAATCAAAATACAGATACTCCCTATGCACAACCCGATTCTACGATTACGTATTATGTTACGGGAACTGATTTACATTCTTGTAAAAACGAATCTTCCGTAACAATTAAAGTACAACAAGAACCAAGGGTAAATCTGTCAGACACAACTGTAATTATAGGAGAACCTGTTATCTTAAATGCTTATTCAAAAGATATTGCAACATATAGTTGGTTTCCGGACTATAACATATCTTGTAATGACTGTCCGACAGTAACTGTTACACCTTTTGAACAAACATCTTACGAGGTAACCGTAACTGATACAGCAAAATGTTTTACTCTGACATATAATGCTGATATTGACATTGTAAGAGAATATACCGTAGATGTTCCGAATGCCTTTACTCCTAATGGAGACAGGATTAATGATGTTTTGTATGTCAGAGGATGGGGTATTGAAAACCTAAATTTCTTTAAAATTTTTAACAGATACGGAGAAATTGTTTTTGAAACAAACGATAAGAACAAAGGATGGGACGGAACTTACAAAGGAAAACCGCAAGGGGTTGAAACATACACTTATTGGGTTACCGTAAGAACTTATGATAACAGTCTTCTAAGCAAAAGAGGGACAGTCAAACTATTAAAATAAAAGATTATGAAAAAATATTTAGCAATAATATTTATACTCAATTTGGCGATATTATCATCGTGTACATATGCACAGGATATCCATTTCTCTAAGTTTTTCTCAGCACCCTTAATATTAAACCCTGCAAATACAACAAATTATCACGGAAACTGGAGCCTTATTTCAAATTACAGAAGCCAAGGAGCAGAGATAGGTAATGCCTATATTACTTCAACCGTTGCTTTTGATTTTCCCGTATATATAAATAAGGAAAGGGCAGGATTAGGTTTTATTTGGATAAATGACAAATCTTCAAACAACAGTATATTTGTTAACAAACTATTTTTAAGCAGTGCTTATTTTATTAGAATCTCACATAGATCATATCTGCATATGGGCTTGCAAGCAGGTTATGTGAGTAAAAAGATAGATTATTCAAATATCACATTCCCTGATCAATTTGATATGTCAATAGGGTATTTCAATCCCGACATACCTTCAATAGAAATTTTACAAAATGAATCTATATCTTATTTAGACTTAAATTGGGGACTAATTTGGAGTTATAAAACTCAGAAATTCACATCAGAAATCGGAATGTCAATGTTTCATTACAATAAGCCCGTAGAATCTTTCTCTTCGGCAGATTATCGCTTAAATCCGAGATATGTTTTTCATGCATTTACGGAAAAAGCATTTTTAAACAATTATTTTATAAAACCGAAATTAATTTATGTCAATCAAAATAAAGCATCCGAATTATTAATAGGCTTCGATACCGGACTTCTGTTTTTCGATAATAAAATCTCAAAAAATGCCTATATCGGAACATTTTTCAGAGGCGGTTTAAAAAGAAATCCCGATGCATTTATTGTAAAAACAGGTTTTAATTACAAAAATTTTGACTTTGCAATCAGTTATGATATCGAAATTCCGGGATATGAATTTTACTCATATACTAAAAGTTCTTTTGAACTGTCAATAAGCTACAAAAGACCGGAAACAAATATTAAAAATAAAACAATACCATGTACCGTTTTTTAAAACCCGTAAAATCATGAAAAAACTAATTATATTCACTGTTGTTTTTTTATATGCAGAAATTTGTTTTTCTCAAACAGACAACTTTAAAGAACTTAAAGACTGGCAATTAAAAGGCTATGCTCAAAGTGCGGAGTTATATAACGATGATATAACTGCTATAAAATATTATTCGGAATATTACAACCGAAAAAAAGACGACTTTGACATTGCATATAAACTTGCCGACCTTTATTTTAGCGTTAAAGATTATAAAAAAGCAAAACCTCTTTATTACATTGTCTATAAAAAAGATAAATTTAAATACCCCAAATCAATCTTTAAATACGGACAAACTTTAAAAGCTGAAGAAAACTTTGACAGTGCTGCCGTTTGTTTTCAAATATATATAGATGAGTTTATATACAGACTAAAAAAAAATGAACAAAATCAAGAACTTTTTTTAGTCGAGAAAGAGCTTAAAGGATGCGAAGATGCAGATTTTTTATCAGAATCTGATTCCGAAAAAATCACGATACAAAAATTAAATCAATCAATTAATACTTCATATAAAGAAGCATCTCCCGTAATCTGGAATGACACTACTTTAATATACACTTCATATATGATAGACTCTGTTCCCGTAATAAACATTAATACCCGCAATTTACCGAATGAGAAATATTACTCTGCAAAATTAACAGGCAACTATTGGCAAGGTGGCTTCCCCGCTCCTAAACCTTTTATTAACTTAAAAAAATTAAGTATGTCCGGGGGGGCTTTTTCTGATGACCGACAACGTTTCTATTTTGCCGCAGGAAAAAAAGACATATACGGAAGAATACACAGCTCTATTTATGTAAGTACATTTAAAAATGGGAAATGGTCAAAACCGGAAAAACTAAATGAAAAAATTAACCTGAAAAAATATATATCAACACAACCTGCCGTAGGCAAATGTTACAATCCCGACCTTGATGTCATTTATTTTGTATCCGACAGACCCGGAGGATACGGCAAAACCGATATTTGGTATACGGTTTACGATAAAACAACCCGAGAATATAAAACTCCTGTTAATGCCGGAAGTTACATTAATACACCCGGAAATGAAATTACCTCGAATATTAATAATGATACAAAAGCCCTTTATTTTAGTTCTGACGGACATTCCGGATACGGAGGATATGATATTTATAAAACATTCGGTGAACTTGTAAATTGGATTCCTCCCAAAAATATGGGTAAACCTGTAAATTCCTCTTTTGATGATATCTGGTTTACACAATTTAAAAATAATTCAGCCGGCTTTATTGTCTCAAACAGAGACAGTAACATAAATACGCAAACAGGACATTGTTGTTATGATATTTTTAAATACGGAGTTATAAATAAAAAAATAATTGAAATTTCTGATACTATTTTTGAAACTGACAAACAAATTTACAACGAACTGGCAAAAAACAAAAAAGCAAAAAACAAAATAAAAAAGATATCTGCTAACACAATAGTTAAACTGCATATTAAAAACAACGATAACGGTAAATATATTTGTTTAGCAACCGATACAACCGATAATAACGGCAAGTTTCATTTTAAAATTGATAAAAATCAGAATTACAAATTGACAATTGAAAAAGAAAATTATACACCAATGTCTCTTATTCTAAACTCTGATAATTTAATTCACAATAAATCTGATTTAAAATCTCTGACAATTATCCCCGTGCAAAAAAATCCTGTTACTCTGCACAATATATATTTTGAATTCAACAAATGGGACTTAACAGAAAAATCAAAACTCTATTTAGATACTTTTCTGTATAAAGTTATGGAAAAAAATAAAGATATAGTAATTGAGGTTAGTGCACATACCGACGGAATAGGCGATTCGGGATACAACTTAGCATTATCTGAAAAACGTGCAGAAAGCGTTGTTAAATATTTAATGCAAAAGGGTATCAATAAAAACAGGCTTATTGCAAAAGGCTACGGAGAAGAAAGTCCTATTGTACCGGAAGTTTTAAAAAATGGTGAGGATAACCCTAAAGCTCGTGCAAAAAACAGAAGAATAGAATTCAGAGTCATTAGTGTGTTAATTAACCAATAATTAATTAAAAAAAATTCTATGGAAACAATACTTATTGTTGAGGATAATCAGCAAATCAGAAGTGAAATGACTGATTTATTTAAAATGGAAAATTTTGAAGTAATTGAAGCTGCCAACGGATTAGATGGTTTTATAAAGGCTGTTAACAATTTACCCGACATAATAATTTCAGATATAATGATGCCGGTAATAGACGGTTATAAAATGTTCCAAGAATTGAAAAAGAATCCTATGACAGCACAAATCCCGATAATATTTTTGTCAGCTCTTTCTACTAACGAGGATATTCGAAAAGGAATGAATATGGGGGTTGAGGATTATCTTACCAAACCGGTTGATTATGACGATTTAGTAACAACAACGGAAAATAAATTAGAGAAATATTCAGAATTTGAAAAAAAGTACGAAATAATAAAAGCAGATATTACTAATATTCTGTACCATGAAATAAACACGCCATTAAATGCCGTTATCGGCTTTTCAGATTACTTAAAGACACAAGTACATGTACTTTCAAAAGATAATATAAAAAAGATTGCCGACAATATATATAGCGGAGGAAAAAGGTTACATAAGTTGGTTAAAAGATACTTAATCTATTCTGAATTAAGAATGAATTCAACAAACATTTCCGGAATAAAAAAAATGAGAAACTGCGATTATATAGATACAGTTAAAGTTATTAACGAAGTAACTGATTTAGAAAAATTTAAACACAGAAAAGAAGATTTTGAAATTTCGACAGAACCTGTTGAATTAAAAATAGAAGAGCACTTATTTAGACTTTTAATTGAAGAACTGACAGATAATGCTGTCAAATTCTCTTCTTCCGGAAAAAAAATATCTATAAATACATACATTGAAAACGGCAGCTATATCCTTAAAATTAAAAATCAAGGATCAGGCTTATCAAAAGAAGAAGTTATGCAAATTAACGACTTTAACCAAATAAACAACCACAAATACGCACAAAACGGATCCGGCATAGGTCTTTCAATTGTAAAAATGATAACAGATATCTACGGCGAAGACTTTGAAATAGAAAGTATTCCAAAAACATTTTTCAGTGTAATTCTTTCTTTTAAAAGATTTATAAAGAAATGATAAACTAAACGCTGCACAAAACGATTTTCATAATTCAACAAAGTTTAGTTTGATGAGGGTGAATACAATTTTCACCCTCGTTTTTTATACATAAAACCTGTTAGGTATTAATACTCAATTAGAAATATACTGTAATTTAGGTTTTTCCGCCCTTAAAAACAGCTTGAAAACAGTCTATATTTGTATAAAAAGAAACTGTTAATTATTTATATAAATTTAAATCTCAAAGTCATGAAAAACTTATTTTACAATCTCAGATTAAAAAGCACTTTATTATTTTTAAGTATAATAATGTTAAATGTTAACGTAAATGCACAAAATTACTGGACAGGAGGGAGCAACACAGACTGGAATAATACGGCAAATTGGTCAAACAGTACAGTTCCGGATATAAATACCGATGTTATTATTGAAGGTACTGCAACATATTTTCCCGTAATAAATACCCTCGGAGACTCTTGTAATTCGTTATTAATTAGAGATGGGGCAAGTTTAGATATTCAATTAGGAGGATACTTATATATAGGAACAGACTTGACCGTAGGAGAAGGCATATCAGGAATATTAAATTGTTCTGATGAAACGATAGACGTGTCCGGAAATTTAATTTTAAATAACAGTGCAGGTATTTATATGACAAATTGCAATATTAATGCACAAAGCACTTCCTTAAACGACACAAGTTCTGTTACATATTCCGGAACCGATATGCTAATATGTAATTGGAACTACGGAAACCTTGTTTTAAACGGTAGCGGAATAATGCAAATTACCGGAGATAATGTAACTCCTACAATATGCAGAAATCTAACAATAAACAATACGGGAAATTCTTTAGTTATACCTGTAAATAAAGCTATTACAGTAACAGATACGATTATTAATAATGTAGGTTATTCCGGAATTATTATAGAATCAGATACCTCAGGAGACGGCTCTTTAATTAGTAATAGTCCAAATATTAATGCCACAGTAAAAAGATATATTGCAGGAAACAGATGGTATTATCTTTCTTCTCCTATTGATGCTGCACCTGTCAGCCTTTTTAATACAAACAATCTGCTCTGGTGGGATGCCTCAATCGAATGGACGGGAGTAGGAGATTACACTCCGTGGAAAGGAGTATCCGACACAAGCCTGCAAAATGCAACAGGTTACGCATACTATTTTTATGAAGACACTATCGAATATAAAGGCAATATAAATGTCGGCAACTACACAATTACATTAAGAACAAGTGCAACAGGATTATCCGATTATCAAGGCTGGAATTTAATAGGAAACCCCTACACTTCTATCTTAGATTGGGATGTTTTAGTAGCCGACGGTGCTGTTCCTGCAGATGCCGAAGATGCAATATACTTTTTTGACGATGATGCCGGTGACGGTTCACAAAACAATTACAGGTATTATGTTCCTTCAACAGGCGGTACATACGGTGTAGGAACAGCAGATGCTACAGGTAAAATCCCTCTCGGACAAGCTTTCTTTATTAAAACAAATACAGATAATGTAAATTTAACAATTAACAATACATACAGAAATCATAACACACAAGCATTTTACAAAAATAAAACCTTAGAAATAATCAAATTGCAAATTACGGGAAATAACAAGTCTGATGAACTGATATACAGAATAGTAAAAGATGCATCTCCTTATTTTGACGGAAAATATGATGCAATAAAACTGTTTTCCGGTAACGAAGATATACCTCAAATATATAGTTACAACAAAGAAAATGATGAGAAAATTGCAATAAACTCAATACCTGCTATAAATAAAGACACAAAACTTTTCATAGGATTTAAAGCCCCTGCCGGTCAATACAGTATAAACATACAAGATTTTACTCTTCCGGATACTGACGGCAAATTATACTTATTTGACAGCTACCTTAAAAACTATATTGATATTATTCAAAATAAAGAATACACCTTTGAACATCAAGGCGGAGAAAACAATGACAGATTTGTTCTTACTTACAAGAATACATACTCTGACATTAGTGATTATGACTTAAATGAAATAAAAATTTATCCGAATCCCGCAAAAGATTTCTTAAACGTAAAATACATAAATAATTATTTATCCGAAGAAACCAAAACTATAGAAATTTTATCAGTTACCGGTAAAACTGTTTACTCTTCGGAGCTAAACAATAAAACAACGACAATAAACCTTAGAAACTTTTCCGACGGAATTTGGTTTTTAAAACTGACAGACAGCAACAATAAAACTTATACAGAAAAATTTATTATCCGTAAATAACAAAACAATTAAGTTTTTTCATAACAGCAGATAGTTTTTAATTAATAACGAGGGTGAATATATCATCCTCGTTTTCTATTATAAGAAATAAAGTTCTGAGTATTATTACCCAATTTATAAACGCTGTTTTATATGGTACTTTTTACTGTAAAAATAATATCTGCAAATATATAACTTTGAAAATGATTTTAAACATAAAATATTTATTCATTTAAAAAAATATAAAATGAAAACATTACAAAAACAAAAACTTACGGCTGTTTTGACAGTGTTTTTTATTTCAATCTTGGTTTCCTTTACCTCAGAAGCTCAAACGGAACTTAAAATCCCCGATAACAGAAATTTTATAGTTTCAACAGGCACTTACTTAAAAATACCCGGAAATATAACAATAGGAAACGGAACTTCAGGAACATTTAAAACAAACGGAACAAATATTACCGTAACAGGACAACTTAACCTCAATGCAGGCTCTCAGTTAAACTTAACATCAGGAACATTTACAATAGGAAGCACAAACATAAATGCTTCAAGTACCGTTATTTATGACGGAAATAACCAAAATATTAATAATTGGGCATACGGCAATTTAATCCTAAACGGAACAGGGAGTATGACTGTTACGGGCGATACCGCAAGTCCCACAATTACACGCAATTTAACCGTAAACAATACCGGAAACATATTAAAAATTCCGGAAAACAGAGCTTTAACTGTTCTTGATACACTTACCAACAATGCCGGAACAAACGAAATTTCAATTGAATCAAGTTCTTTGGGGGACGGCTCTTTGATATCATATACAGAAAATGTTGATGCTACCGTAAACAGATACCTTACGGGATACCGATGGCACTATATATCATCCCCGATTGATTCTGCGCCGCTGACACTCTTTAATACCAATAATTTTATGTGGTGGGACGCATCAATGGACTGGGCAGGAACAGGAGATTTTAATCCGTGGAAAGCTTGGAATACAAACCTGGAAAATGCTCGCGGATATGCCTATTACTACTACGATACAACAATTCCTTACGAAGGAAAAATAAATGTCGGAGATTATAATATTACTCTGAGAATGTATACTTCCGGAACATTAGATTACCAAGGTTGGAATCTTATAGGCAATCCTTATACATCCGTATTAGATTGGGATGCAGCAGTTTCAGGAGGAGCTGTTCCTGTCGGTGCAGAAAATGCAATATATTTTTTTGATGATGAAACAGGAGACGGAGCCCAAAGTAATTACAGATATTATGTCCCGTCAACAGGAGGCACATATGGTGTAGGAACTGAAGATGCTAACGGAAAAATTCCGATGGGACAGGGTTTCTTTGTTAAAACAAATACTGATAATGTAGTTCTAAGCCTAAATAAAACATACAGAACACATGCTGTTCAAACATTTTATAAAACACCTTCAGATGAATATATAAAACTTCAAATTGCAGGTGATAAGCATGATGAAACAATTGTTCGTATTATTGATAACTCAACAAACGGTTTTGATCCCGATTTTGATGCAAGGAAACTGTTTCCGTTTGACGAAACAATACCTCAGATATATATTATCGGCACAGATTATAAAAAAACAGCTATTAACTCCCTGCCTGTTATACTGCCTAACACAGTTATAAAATTGGGAGTAAAAGCAAGTGAAGGCGAATATGATATAAAAATTAAAGATTTAAACTTCTTCAAATATGATGTTTTTTTAGTTGACAAACAAGAAAATACTTATACTGATCTTAGCGAAGATATTTCTTACAAATTCAACTATTCCGGAGGACAAAATGAAAATAGATTTTTTCTTACTTTTCGCTTACCCGCATCAGACATTATAACCAATTTATCAGAATCTATAAAAATATACCCGAATCCTACAAACAGATATATTAAATTCATAAATAATTCAAATGTGCTGTTTGAATCCGTAAAAATAAATTCAACCGACGGAAAAATATGTTATTTAAATAATCATCCTGAATCAATCAATGAAATTGACTTATCAAAATTGTCAAACGGAGTATATTTTCTGGAAATAAAATTATCTGACGGAAACTCATACAGAAACAAAATTATATTAAAAAAATAAGATATTAACCCTATAAATATTTAAGTCATGAAACAAATAAAATTAACATTTACTATTATTTTGGCAATCTTCTTACAAACTAACATTTCTTTTTCACAAGGAATAGCCGTAAATGATGACGGGACCGATGCCGACCCGTCTGCAATTTTAGATATAAAAAGCAATGCAGGAAATCAAGGTATCCTATTGCCTCGCTTAACAGAACTTCAAAAAAACGGTATAACTACACCTGCCGCAAGTTTACTTGTATATCAAACCGACGGTACGAAAGGTTTCTACTATTACAACGGAACAAGTTGGCAATTACTGGGACAAGACATAAAAAAATATGCAGACGTAGCAAGTGCAGAAGCAGCAGGAGGTAACGATAATGATTTATGCTATGTAATTTCAAATGAAACATTTTATAGATACGAATCTTCTGCCGCAATTTATACCGATGATAATAAATACATACTGTCCACAGCCGACGGTTTAGATTCAAGATGGTTAGGAATTTCGGGAAAATACAATCTTTTTGATAATTCATTAGAGCCCATAACACATTTAGATGCAACATCAGGAAGTGCAGTCATAACCGAATTAAATAAAATTTATTATATCATGGCAGATACAACCACAACTACCATTACAATTCCTGATGCTACATTAGCTAAAGAAGGATTTTATCTGAGACTTTATAAATGCTCCGGCGATGGCATTTTGAATATACAGACAACCGGAGGACAAAATATTGACGGAGACAACCCTGCACAGATAGTAAGTATAGGAAAAGGTTTCTTTATAAAGTCAGACAGCGGAACAGAATGGCTAAAAATTCAAGACAGCAGAAGGTATATACCTATAGTTATAACAACATCTGTTGATTATACTGCTACGGATAACTGGAATTTTGACTATTTGCTTGTAAATACGGATGCCGGAGATGTTAATGTTACCTTACCTGCTGATATATCAGATTTTCCTGAAGGCTCTTCAAGAATGTTTTTTAATACCGGCTCAAACAGATTATTTGGGATACCTAACGGACATACAATCGATGGTTCTACCGAAACACGAGTTATTGCTCCGGGAGGTTACGTTGAATTACAAAAAATTAACGGCTTAATAAGAATAGTAAGAGAAAAAAATCTGACAATCAAAAAAACGCCGACAGATATTGCCAATTTAGAATGCTGGCTGGATGCATCACAACTAAGCGGAACTGACGGCACAGCAATACCTTCTTGGACAGATCTGGCAAACGGACATATATTTTCAGCCCTCAGCGGAGAGGAACCTGTATTAAAAACAGGTATTCAAAATAATAAAAACGTTGTTCGTTTTGACGGTATTAATGATGTAATGAGTGCCGGAGACATAGAACTCCACAATAACTTGCAGGGACTGACAATAATTGCTGTTGTTAAACCGGCAGATACCAAAAGAATGGCTATATTATCTAAATATTTAACCTCTCCGGACAACAGAGAGTTTGCCTTCGGTAACTCTAATAACTTTTTGTTTGAAGATTTAACATGGGGAAGTTACACTTACACAAATATGAGTATGAACCTTGACGATTATCAAATTGCCGAATTCGTATGGACTCCGGGAAAACCATTCGAGTTATATATAAACGGAGTATTAGTTGCAACAGCCAACAATCCTGTAACTGATATCTCTGACGGAACGGCAAATTTAAAATTGGGTTGCGGAGATTATACAAATGTCGGTTTTTGGGACGGTGATTTTGCAGAAATTATGATTTACTCAAATGCTGTTTCGGAAACAGAAAGAAAAGCACTTAGAGATAACTTATCCGTAAAATGGGATATAGACCCAATTGTAATAGCAAACGGAGGTGCAAAATATTGGCAAAGAGACGGAAATACAAATACTATAAGTCCTGATGTGGCAAACGATAACCTGGATATAGGAACCGGAACTTTTACCGGCGGCACTATAAATGCGACACAATTACTTAATGCTCCGGTTTTATCAGCCCCTCCGACAAGCCCGCAAATAGGAAGTATATATTTTGATACGACCGACAGTAAGTTAAAAGTTTGGACAGGTATTGCTTGGGAACTTTTAAATTAGCATACCAAACATTTCATAAAATTGTTTAGATGTTACCTTAAATTTAAATAGTAGATTCCTACAAATGTGTAAAGTTGATTCCCTCAATCTTTTATTTGACGTCAAATAAAGGATTGAGGGGAATTTATTATATTTATCAACTTAAAACACAGAGTCATAACAAAATAATTGTTAAATTTAACGAGGTTGCTGTTGGCAACTTGTTTCTAAATATAGACCCTAAATTTGACAATTAAATTGTATCTTTGCACTTAACAAATTTATTAAGTTAAGTATAAAATGGCAAGACGAAGAAGAAGCAAATTTCCTAAATATGAAAATGTTGAAATAATTGACCTTGCTCTTGAAGGCAAAGCAATAGGCAAAGTAAAAAATATTAATTCCGAACAGGGCGATTTAACAATTTTTGTAAGTAAAACAGTTCCCGGAGACATAGTTGATGTTCAGATTAACAAAAAAAAGAAAAATTACAGAGAGGGCTATCCCGTAAAGTTTCATAAATATTCTGAAAAAAGAACAGAACCGTTTTGTGAACACTTCGGTATTTGCGGAGGTTGCACAAGGCAACAATTAAGTTATGACGACCAAGTTCATTACAAACAAAAACAAGTCATCGAAACTTTAAAACGTATCGGAAAGATTGAGCTTCCGGAAATAATGCCTATTTTGAAAGCACCTGAGATAACTTTTTACAGAAATAAGTTAGAATATACTTTTACAAACTCTCGTTGGATAACACAAGAGGAAGTAGATTCTGATATAGAAATTGAACGATTTAAAGGCATCGGCTTCCATATACCCGGTAAATTTGATAAAATTTTAGATATCGAAAAATGTTGGTTGCAAGCAGAACCATCAAATAGTATTCGTCTGTTTATAAGAGATTTTGCTGTTAAAAACAATTATGATTTTTTCAATCATTACAAAAAAACCGGATTCCTGAGAACATTAATAATCAGAACAAGTACAACCGGCGAAGTAATGATAATTCCTACTTTTTTTCATAATGATAAAGAAAAAATGGAAAAGTTGTTAAATGCAATATCCGAAAAGTTTCCTGAAATCACATCTGTAAACTATGTAGTTAATGAAAAGCTAAACGACAGCATCACAGATCAAGAAGTTCTTCATTACAAGGGGAAGGAATATATTACAGAAAAAATGGATGATATTATTTTTAAAATAAGCCCTAAATCATTTTATCAAACAAATTCTGAACAAGCATATAATTTATATAATGTAGTAAAAAAATTTGCAAACTTTAAAGGCGGCGAAACAATTTACGATTTATATACCGGCACAGGTACTATTGCAAATTTCATTGCAAAACACGTAAAAAAAGTAATAGGAATTGAATATGTAGAAGATTCAATTAAAGATGCAAAAATTAATTCAGAAATTAATTCTATTAACAATACTGAATTTTATGCCGGAGACATGAAAGAAATTTTGACAGATGAGTTTATTTCCGAAAAAAACAAGCCGGATATTATGATAACTGACCCTCCGAGATCAGGAATGCATAAAAAAGTTATAGAAACAATATTAAATGCTTTTCCTGAAAAAATTATTTATGTAAGTTGTAATGTTGCAACACAAGCAAGAGATATTGAACTGTTAGCCGAAAAATACAGAGTAACTAAGGTGCAACCCGTTGATATGTTTCCGCATACACACCATGTTGAAAATGTTGTTTTATTAGAAAAAAATGATTTTTAAACACCGAAATTGCATATTAAGTAAAAAAAATTTTCTTTTTAACTCTTAATGTAATATTTTTACGACAAATAAATAAATACTATGACTACAAAAACAATATTTGATTTCTACAAATTACTGGAAAAGGATAATATAAGTTTCAGTTACAGAGGAAGTTTTTCGAATAATGTTCTTACTATGGCAACACAACTTTTCAAAGAAAATTTGGGAGAAGAACATGACAGGCTCAGAAATAAATTATCATTCTTAATGATAGAAAGCTTCCAAAATATATCAAGGTATGCCGATAAAGAAGACAATATAAATCTTGATGAAACAAGTGAATTTTTCATGACCCGAAATATAGGCGATACATTTTATATTATCTCCGCAAACTTAATTGACAACGATAAGATACCTACGGTAAAAGAAAAACTTGAACGAGTTAATACCCTCGAAAAGAAAGAGTTAAATATGCTTTACAGAGAAGTTCTTACCAATAAACAAATAAATGAGAAAGGAGGAGCAGGCTTAGGTTTTATTGAAATGGTAAGAAAAACTAAAGGAAAATTACCTTTTGATTTTGTTAAAGTAGATGATAAACAATCTATGTTTTTTATGCAAATTGAATTAAAAAATGCTTCTGTTGATGACGGTTTTGACCCCATTCCTTTATCAGATGCAAAATTTGTTCAGGAAATGGTTGCAGAAGAAAACATTTTAATGATGCATAAAGGAGATTTTTCTGAAGAAGCAGTAGGACCTATGCTCAGGATGGTAGAAGAAAATATGCAAAGTGTTTCTTTAAAAGTGCACAAAAAAATATTTCATTTTTTAGTTGAAATACTTCAAAACATAAGTAAACACAGCTATAAAATAAATGATAAACATGAAGGAATATTCCAAATCGGTTTTGATAACAATAAATTTCATATAGGAACCGGAAATTTTATCGCAAATAATGAGATTGAAAATTTAAGATCTCAAATTGATATGGTAAACAGTAAAACTCGTGATGAATTAAACGAATTATACAGAAAATTTCTTCGTGAAGGAAAAATGACAAAAACCGGAAGTGCCGGATTGGGATTAATTGACCTAGCTCGCGAAACAGACGATGATATTAAATATGAATTCACAGAAGTAAATGATGATTATTCTTTCTTTTCACTAACCGTTAATTTTTAATTATGTTGGAACCTATTATAAGAGAAAAAACAAAAAACAGTCCGGAAGTTATTCTGGATAAAGAAAACAGTACCTTTAAAATTGCAGGGAGATCCATAGTTGAAGACCCCGGAGAATTTTATTCGCCGATATACAACTGGTTAGAAGAATATGTAAAATCACCGATTAATTTTACCGATTTTACCTTTGATTTAGAATATTTTAACTCCTCATCTGCCAGGCAAATTATGGAAATTATTATGGTATTAGAGAAAATTAATGAAACTGACAAAAAAGTTAAGGTTAATTGGCTGTATGAGGAAGGCGATGAAATGTCAAAAGAAAGAGGAGATGAAATTAAGTTAGTATCTAAATTAGATTTTGAGATTAAAGAATACCCGGCTGAAGAATTCTGACATCTTTAGTTCTGAATATTTATAATACTCAAGGCAATATGATTAAACCAATTATTTTAGGAAAAACCGAAAATACACCTGAAGTAATATTGGATAAGGAAAATAGTGTTTTTCAAATTTCAGGCAGATCAATAGTTGAAAATGCACATGAATTCTATGCTCCTATATTATCTTGGCTAAAAGAATATTTTAAAAACCCGAATAACAGTACCGAATTAGTTTTAAACTTAGATTATTTAAATTCATCATCTTCCTTACAAATTATGAAGATGATTTTTTTATTTGAACATAATAAAAATGATAGCATTAATTTAAAAATAACTTGGAAATATGATAGTGAAGATGAAATGTCTAAAGAAAGAGGAGAAGAGTTAATGCATTCAACTTCGATTAAATTCGAACTGGAAGGTTTTGAAAATGAAGAATTTGAAGAATTCGATTTTCAATTTTGACAATAAAAATTTCGGCACACTAAATAGTTTTCTGTAAAAAACTTTTTTGAGATATAAAACTCTGTTTTCAAAAAAAGAATACAAAAAATGTTTAAACCGATAATTTTAAATAAAACAGAGCAAACACCCGAAATAATCCTAGATAAAGAAAACAATGTTTTTCATGTTAAGGGAAAGTCGATTATTTTAGATGCTTTAAATTTTTATACACCGATATTAAAGTGGTTTAAAGAATATTTTGAGAACCCGAATAAAACGACTGAATTAGTTTTTAATATTGAATATTTGAATTCCCCCTCTTCTTTGCAAATTATTAAAATAATAAATTTATTTGAACTAAACAGAAATAAAAAAAACATACTGAGCATAAAATGGTTATATAATAAAGAGGATGAAAGAGCAAAAGAAAGCGGAGAAGAGTTCAGACAATTAACAGAAATTAATTTTAAGTTAAAAAGTTACAACGCTGATTTAAATGAGGACTTTAATTTTGAAATATAACCACTAAAATAATTAAATTTTATAGTAATTAAAAAATTAAAAAATGCTTGCTCCGATAATAATAAAAAAGGACTCACTTTCTCCTAAAGTAGTATTAGATCAAGAATCAGGGGTTTTCTGTTTGTCCGGAAAATCTATTGTTGAAAATGCACATGATTTTTATACCCCGATACTGAATTGGTTTAAAGAATATTTTAAAAAACCGAACAAAAGCACACATTTAATATTTTATATTGAGTATCTTAATTCTTCATCGGCACTTCAAATATCAAATCTTATATTCTTATTCTCAGAAAACAAAAAGGGTAATCAGCTAAAAATCACATGGTTATATGACGAAGATGATGAAGCCATGAAAGAAACGGGCAAAGAATTTCAATATTCAAATACTCTGAAATTTGATGTGAAAAAATTTAATGCCGAAGAATTTGATTTAGAATTTTAATTGTTAAACGCAAAATCTAAAAACAAAATTAAACACACATAAAAACCTACTATAGAATAACACCAAAAACAAAACGTATGTTAGAACCTTTAGAAATTCACAAGTCAAAACTTATACCGGAAGTTATCTTAGATAAACAAAAAAATATTTTTAAAATTTCGGGCAAATCAATAACAGTTAATACAGCCGAATTTTATTCACAAATAATACTTTGGTTTGAAAAGTATCTTACAAATCCTAATAAATGCACCAAATTAGAGTTACAACTTGAATATTTAAACTCATCATCTTCAATACAAATTAATCGGTTAATGAGTTTGTTAGAAAAAAATGAAGATGCCGAAAAAGAAATAAAGATAATTTGGCTGTATGAAAATGATGACGAATTAATATATGAAATAGGCAAAGAGCTTCAAAACTCAACAAAACTTGATTTTAAACTGCAAGAAATAGAACTAAGCAATTAAAAAGAATGGATTTTCTCTGAAAATTGCTTAATTAACTCCGGTTTTCTTTCAAAAGCAGTTCCTGTTACAATAATATCTGCTCCCGAGCGGCAAACCTTTTCAACAGATTCAACATCTTTAAATCCGCCTCCGACAATTAACGGAATATTAATAGAGCCTTTGACTTCTTTAACCATTTCTTCGGCAACATGATTTATTGCACCGCTTCCGGCTTCCAAATAAATTAATTTATTACCTGTTAATTCTCCGGCAATTGCAGTAGCAGCGGCAATATCAGGTTTATTAAACGGAATAGGTTTTGTGTTACTCATATATTCAACAGATGATTTATTACCTCCGTCAACCAAAATATAACCGGTTGAAATAATCTCTAATTTGCTTTTTTTAAGAAAAGGTGCGGCAATTACATGATTTCCTATCAATAAATCCGGGTTTCTTCCCGAAATTAAGGACAGAAGTAAAATTCCGTCTGCTTTATCAGAAATTTGCAAAATACTGCCGGGGAAAAGTATAACCGGCAAGTCTGAATTTTGTTTAATAATTTCAATTGTATCATCCAAACCGGAAGAAACAAGGCTTCCGCCTACCAAAAAAAAGTCTGCACCGTCATTCTGCGATTTCTCTGAAACAAATGCAAGCCTGTCATTCGATTGTTTATCAGGATCTATTAAAACTGCAAGTTTCTTTCTGTTCGAATTAAATATAGAATTATATAACACTTTATAGTTTAATTTTATAACATAAGCATTATCAAAAATAAATATTTTTTTCGGAAAACATAACTTTTAATTTGAATTATGAACGAAAGTTTAAAGGTAAACTTAAAAATACAACAAAGCATAACATTTTATACGATTAATAAATGCTTATTGCTTCAATTATATAAAAAACTGACTCAAATCATCACTTGATATAAGGTGTCCGCCGTTGTTACCGCCTTCCGGACCCAATTCAATTACATAATCAGCATAACGAATAATATCTCGATTATGCTCGGTAAGAATAATTGAATTTCCTTTATCGCACATATAATCCATTAGTTTTAAAAGCGTTTCCGTATCTTTAAAATGAAGCCCGGTTGTCGGTTCATCAAATAAATACAGGGTTTTACCATGCTGCTTTTCAGATAATGATAAAGCTAATTTTATACGTTGCAATTCTCCTCCGGAAAATGTGTTAAGACTTTGCCCGAGTGTTAAATAATCAAGTCCGATTTGCGAAAGCACATAAAAATAAGACAATAGCTTTTTATTATCTGAAAAAAACTTACTTGCTTCTGAAACCGTAAGATGCATAACTTCAAAAATTGATTTATCTTTATATTTGATATTCAACACCTTATTCTGAAATCTTTTTCCTTTGCATTCCTCACAAATTGTATAAACATCTGCCAAAAAATCCATTGCGGTTTTTATCTTTCCTGTTCCTTTGCAGTTTTCGCACCTTCCGCCTTTTGTATTAAACGAAAAATCCGTTTTTTTAATGCCTTGTTCTTTTGCCGATTCTTCTTCTGCAAATAAAGTTCTGATTATGTCAAAAAAGCCGATATAAGTTGCCGTATTGCTTGACGCACTTTTTCCCGGAAGGTTTTGATTAACATAAATAATTTTACTGAACTTTTCAAAACCCTTAATATTTTTACAATTTACCGGACGTTTTGCATTTGCCGACTTATAAAGCACATCAAATAAAAGGCTTGATTTTCCGCTTCCCGAAACACCTGTAATTGCCGTAATTCCGCCCGAAGGAAACTCAACATTAATATTTTTCAGATTATTGGCATAAGCATTTTCAATTAAAATACCCTTGCTTAATCTTCGTTTCTTAAAATTTAAACTTATCGGATTTCTCAGATACTTACCTGTTAATGAGCCTGATGCAGAAATAATATTTTGCAGGCTTCCTTCTGCAACTATCTCCCCTCCTCCGCTTCCTGCTCCGGGTCCGAGGTCAATAATATTATCGGCACAAGAAATTATATCAGCATCGTGTTCAACAACAATTACCGTATTGCCCTCATTACGAAGCTTGTATAATAAGTTTATCAGTTTTTTCGTATCTTTATAATGAAGCCCTATGCTCGGTTCATCCAAAATATAAGTGATGCCGGTTAAACCCGAAACAAGTTGTCCTGCAAGTTGCATACGCCTTGATTCTCCGCCGGATAATGTATTGCTTCTTCTGTCAATTGTAAGGTACGAAAGACCGATGTCATTTAAAACATTTAATCTGTTCAGAACTTCGACACGTATATTTTTAATTATCTTCAGAGTGCCTTTATCTTTAATTATATTTTCAAGCGAATTAAAAAAAGTAATGCTTTGTTTAACCGATAAAGCTGATAGTTCAGCAATATTTTTTTCTGCAAATTTTACCGAAGTTGACTCTTTTCTAAGACGTGTTCCTTTGCATATTTTACATTGTTCTTGTTTCATAATCGGCAGCATGCTGTCGCCTCTTTTATCTGCATGTTTTCTTTCAAATTCTTCATTAACAAGTTTTAAAAACCCAAGCCATTTTGTCGTGAATTTGTGTGAGCCTTCAACATTTTTCCGTTTATATTTCCAATCAACATCATAAGTTTGCTTACCTGTTCCGAACATTGCAATATCCTGTGCATCAGAGCTTAGCCTGTTCCACGGAAGTGTAAAATCAATTAAGTGTGTTTTACCGACTTCATATAAAATTGCAATATATTGACCGAAATAATCATCGTAAAATTTACCGGTTTTATGCCCGCTCATTGCACCCTTCCCGAAAGCAAGTTCAGGATTTGAAATTAATTTTTCAACATCGCAAACAATACTGTAACCCAAACCTTTGCAAGTAGAACAAGCTCCTTGTTCATGATTAAATGAAAACATTGAACTTGTTAAAATTTCATGTTCTTCTGAATTACATTTTCTGCACCTTCTTTTGTTAAGTTTGCTTCCGCAATCGGAACAATAAGTTGTTCCCGCTCTTGAAAACAGAAGTCTGTAATAATCATAAATTTCTGTTTGTGTTCCGAGTGTTGATCGTTGATTTTGTGTTTTCGACTTACTGTTTATTGCAATTGCCGGCGTAATTCCTTTTGCTTCTTCAAAAGAAGCATCTTCTTTTTGTTTTATAAAAGTTCGCAAATAGGTTGAAAGACTTTCGAAATAACGTTTCTGACCTTCTGCAAAAATTGTATCGAATGCCAAAGAAGATTTTCCGCTTCCTGATACACCGGTAATAACAGTTAGTTTATTAACAGGAATAGAAACATTAATGTTTTTTAAATTGTGCGTTGTAACCCCCTTAAATTCAATCGGTTTTGATGTATTAAAATGATTTCTCTTAATTGATTTAGAATGCTTATTTTCAAATATTTGTTTTAATTCTTTTCCGATAACTGATTTTTTGTTTTCAATAAGTGCTTCGGGGGTTCCTACTGCAATAATTTTACCGCCTTTATAACCGCTTCCCGGACCTATATCAACCACATAATCGGCCGATTTAATAATATCGATATTATGCTCGATAATAATAACCGTATTTCCTGCATCGACTAAATTATTTAATGACTTCAGCAAAATTTCAATATCATAAAAATGCAAGCCTGTGGTTGGTTCATCAAGAATATAAAGTGTATGCCCTTTAGCTTTTTTACTTAATTCGGAAGCTAATTTAACGCGTTGAGCCTCACCGCCAGACAGCGTTGTTGCCGGTTGTCCGAGTGTAATATATCCCAAGCCCAGTTCTTTCAAAGTTGATAAATACTGCATCAACTTCGTTTGGTCTTTAAAAAATTCGCAAGCTTCATTTACGGACATTTCAAGAACTTCGTATATGCTTTTACTATTATATTTAACGGAAAGTGTTTCATTATTAAATCGTTTTCCGTTACATTCAGAACAAATAATGCTCACGTTTCCCATAAAGTGCATTCCTATTTGTTGTACACCGGCACCTTCGCAGGTTTCACATCTTCCGCCTTTGTTATTAAAAGAAAAGCGACCTTTTTTCCATGTTTTTTCTTTTGATTCGGGTAAATCGGCAAATAAATCTCTTATATAATCAAACAGTTTTGTATAAGTTGCGGGGTTGCTTCGCGGCGTTCTGCCGATGGGTGACTGATTAATTTCAATGATTTTTGAAATATGCCCAACACCCTGAATATCAATATGCTTTCCGATAACCAATTTTGTTGCTTCTTGCAATTCGGCTTTTAATTTGTTTGCCAGAATATCATGAATTAAACTTGATTTCCCCGCACCCGAAACCCCGGTTACAACATTTAACACACCAAGCGGAAATTCAACATTAATATTCTTTAAGTTATGGTGAGATGCTCCGGTTATTTTAATGAATTTACCGTTTCCTTTTCGTCTTTGTAAAGGAATTTTAATTTGCCGTTTTCCGGAAAGAAAATCGTGTGTGATGCTGTCTTTTATATCTTTTGTCAGAAAATCATTCATACTGCCGGAAAACAATAAGTTTCCGCCGTTTATACCGGCAAAAGTTCCTATATCGATAATCCGGTCGGCATTTCTGATTGTATCTTCATCATGTTCAACAATTAAAACCGTATTTCCGTTGGCGGTAAGTTCTTGCAATACTGACAACAACTTTTTATTATCCTTCGGGTGCAAACCGATTGAAGGTTCGTCTAAAACAAATAAAGCTCCCCGAAGTTGTGATGCAACTTGATTTGTCAGTCTTATTCGTTGTGCTTCTCCGCCCGAAAGTGTTGTTGATTCTCTGTTTAAAGTTAAATATTCTAATCCGAGGCGTAAAAGTAAATCTGTTCGTTTTAAAATTTCATTGCGAACAGGGTTTACAATGTTCTTTTTCTCAGAATCAAATAAGGTTATTTTAAAGAAGTGATGTAATTCTGAAATATTCAGTTCTGTAAAATCGGCAATTGTTTTGTCGTAAAACATTACGTTTAAAGCATCTTTATTCAGTCGTTTACCTTTGCATACCGAACATTTTTGCGTTGTAACGAATCGTAATATGTTTTTATTTCTGTCTCTTTTAAGGATGTCGTCCATTACCGGAATTATTCCTTTATAAAAACCTTCTTCACGAGGTTTTACGGTAATACCGCTCCATTTCATACGACTTTCTAAAGAGTGTTTTCCGAAAAGAACTTTTATTTTATCGGTTCCGTAAAGTATTATCTTTTTCTGTTCTTCTGCTAAGTTTTTCCAGGGAATATCTACGTTAAACCCGTGTGCATTGCAGACTTGATTCATTACATCAATGGTAACTTGTGAATAAACGGTATAACCACTCGGTGTTGTGATAACTAATGCTCCTTCGCGTAAAGTTTTTGAATCATCTTCAATGAGTTTATTAACATCAATTTTATCCTCTACACCTAAGCCCTTGCAATTGGGACAAGCTCCGTAATGTGAATTAAATGAAAATAATCGGCGTTCAATCTTTTTTTTGGCAGGTTGTACAGGTTTTCCTAAGCGAGCAAACAGTAATCGTAAATAATCGTACAATTCAGACATTGTTCCGACCGTTGAACGCGGATTGCGAATAACAGTTTTTTGATTAACTGAAATTGTAGGCGGTAACCCGGTTATTTTAATGACTTCGGGACGATTAAGCCGTTTAAAGTATTGTCTTACGTGCGTTGAAAATGATTCAAGGTAACGTCTTTGCCCTTCGTTGCAGATAATATCATAAACCAAAGATGATTTTCCTGACCCTGAAACACCGGTTACAACAGTAATTTTATTATGCTCAATTTCGACATTAATATTTTTAAGGTTATATTCGGATGCTCCGGTTATTTTCAGCTTTTTATTCAAATTAGATTAAATTATTAATACAAAGGAAGTACAATACTTAGGTATGGTGGTACATCAAGTTAAAAAGTAAAAAAATAATTTATTTTGCTGCTTATATATTCCGGAAAGAGATTATTAATAATCCAAAGCACCTCTCATCGGTTTTGTTCCGTTAAGGTAAACTCTTATTCCGGCTTTATTTCCTATAATATTTCCTTCATCGTCATATCTGAAATAGGCCAGCATTATTGAATTTACTTGTTTATACATTTTTAATTGTTTTTCATCGAAATACCAATCTTCAGTAAATAATATTTGTCCTATATCTTTTCGGCTGTATTGACTATCTAACTCCTTTACTTCTTCAATTGTCATTTCTTTACCCGTAGTATATTCGTATGCTTTGAGTTTTCCGTCATATACGGCTTTAAAAATATGGTTTGCAAGTATTTCGGTTTTTGCACCTCCCAGCCAATCTTTCATATAGTATTCTTCTGAGGGCTCGGGGTTAATAACATTTGTAATATACATTATGCTGTCAGCAATAACAACTGCCGAGTCACTTGCATTAACAAGTTCGGTATTTATTTTTTTGTTATCTCCGGTATCTGTTTTTTGTATTTTGTCTGTTTTTTCAGATTTGCATGCAAACAAAATAAGAAAAATTAATGTTGAAATGATTTTAAAGAATTTCATTTTATCTAAATTAGAATTGTTAAATAATATGTTGCAAATTAATAAAGAAACTTTTTTATAAAAAATATTCTGTTATTTATTCTTCAATTATTATATCATTTTTAAGTTCATTAGTATCATTAGGTTTAATTGAGTAACCATTTTTTAACAAGAGGTTGCCGTACAAATGTATGGCCGTTATTATTCCCTCGGCTGTTTTATTCTTTTTTATTCCTGAAACAATAGTATCTACAAGCTCTTTATGTTCCTTATCTTCAATTTTTTGATTAATTCCGGAATCTGCAATAATTTTTACCCGGTGTTCAAATTCGCTGATAAAAATTAATATTCCGGTTCTGTCTTTCGTATTAAAAACTTCTTCGTTTATGAAAGCTTCGGTTGCTTTTTTATGAACAGCTTCTTCTTTCTTTTTCGAACTTATTAATACTCTTTTAATAAACGGAATAAAACTTACCGAAATAAATGTTAAACCCATGAGTACAATCTGGAAAATACTGTAATTAAGAATGTTAAACTTAAAAGGCAAAAGCCAGAAGTAAGAAAGAGCATTAATAATTATAAGGAATAAAATACTTGCAAACAGACTTGCCCATGCAACCGTTCCGTTATAATTATCACTTTTTTTTACAAAAAAGGTAACTATTTCTCCCGAAGTTGTTTTTTCGACTTTTCTTACCGCTTCTTTAATATTTTGTTTTTCTTGTTCGGTAAATTTTATTTTTTTCATTTTCTTTATTTTTTAATTTTAATTACCAAGAACCCGAAGCTCCTCCGCCTCCGAAACTGCCTCCGCCTCCGCTGTAACTTGAACTTGAGCTGCTTGATGAGGAGCTCCAACTACTTGATGAATAAGAGCCGCCACTATATGAGCTTCCGCTTGAAAAGTTCCAGTATTTCTTTTTTCCTGTTAATGTTCCGATCAAATTAATTAAAAACGGAATTATATTTATAAAGCCTGTAGCCCACATAAATGCGTATGCCACACTAAAATCATTACTAATAATTCCTGCGAGCAATTGGATTCCTAAAATTCCGATAATAACCAAAGACATTACCCAAAACTTTGATTTAAGCAAAAAGTAGGGAACAAACATTGTCAGCACTATTATAATAAATAAAGTTATAATCAAATTATCTGCGGAAGAATTTTCAGGAGTACTAATCTCTGAAATTTCATCAACAGTAGGCAATACTCCTGAAATTAATCCGATAATTCTGTCAATCCCGGCGTCAATGCCTTCATAAAAATCTCCGCTTTTTAATTGAGGAGTTATCTTATTATCTATAATGTATTGTGCTTCGGCATCTGTTATTATTGCCTCAAGTCCGTATCCGACTTCGATTCTGAGTTTTCTGTCATTTTTTGCTATCAGTAAAATTATTCCGCCATCGTTTTCCGCCGATCCTATTTTCCATTTTTCAGCTAATCGTATTGAATATTCCTCTATACTTTCTTCGCCTGTTGTAGGCAACATAAACACAACAATTTGCCCGCTGTTATTTTGCTCAAACTGCATTAGTTTATTTTCAATGTTCTTAAGTTGAAAATCATACAGCGTATATGTTAAATCAGTAACCGGACCTTTAAGGTCAGGAATAGGAATCTTTTCAGCAAAAGAAAGGTTGCAAATTATTAATGTTATTATTATCAGTATTGTTTTTTTCATATAAACTTATTTTAAAATGTATCTGTTTGTTTTTACCACGAACCGGTTGCACCGCCTCCTCCGAAACTGCCCCCTCCTCCGCTATAGCTTGAGCTGCTTGATGAATTTGAACTGTATGAGCCCGAACTGTACGAACCGGAAGAAGAACTCCAACTTCCTGACGAACCTGGATGAGAACTCGAACTTCTTGAGAAAAAACCTGACGGATCATTTCCGGTTCTCTTTCCCCAAATATATGCAGCTGTCTTTATTATTAAAATAATTAAAATAGGGAATACAGAAAATACGGAATAGATAAAACCAAATAGTAATAATCCGGATGAGAAACCTAATAACAGATTAATTCCGACTATCAATATCATTAGTATCAGGTAAAAAAGTATACCTTTCTTTAAAAAAACATATGGCATAAAAGCTGTTAACGACATTAATATAATAGCTGTTACATACCACAGCATACTAACATCTTTTGTTTCTTTTTCAGGCTTTTCTTTTACTTTAAGTTCGACAAAAGTTTCTTGAATATTAATATTTCCTTTTATTGATTCTGAAATTGCATCAATTCCGTTATAAATTCCGTTATAAAAGTTACCGTTTTTAAATTCCGGTGTTATGATGTTATCAATAATGTATTCAGCATCTGCATCAGTGATTTTATTTTCGAGTCCGTAGCCGACTTCAATTCTTAATTTTCGGTCGTTTTTTGCAATTAAAAGAATGATACCGTCATCATTTTCTGCTGACCCTATCTCCCATTTTTCGGCTAATCGAATTGAATATTCTTCAATACTTTCTTCTCCGGTAGTAGGCAACATTAATACAGCAATTTGCCTTGAACTGTCTTTCTCAAAATTCAATAATTTGTTTTCTAATTGAATTATCTCAATTTGGCTTAGGGTTTCGGTTAAATCAGTAACAGGGCTTTTTAATTCCGGAATAGGGATAGTTTGTGCCGAAATAAAATTTGTGATATTTAAAAATAGATAAACTATAAAAAATTTCGCAATTTTCATTTATGGTTTCTTTGCATTAAATTCGAAAAATAATGAAAATATTGTAAACAAAAAAATATTACAAATTGATAATGCAGTTTTTTTTGAGGAGAACAAAAAACGGTATAATTCTTATATAGCAGAATCAATGTCGTTTAGTTAAGGATTAATCATAACTGTGTAAAAATAAGAAAAATATAATAAAAAGTTCTTTGAAATTTTGCTTTTTAAAAATAGTATTTATTTTTACGGTATATATAGGGGGTAA
>JAKISF010000025.1 GCA_021648725.1 Bacteroidales bacterium
GCTATATTTTTCGATTTTAAATTTTACAAAAACACAAATCCAAATTTTTGACTTGTATTTTTGTGATGATAAAATAAAAAAATCAGAAATAAGCTGTTTTTAAGGCCGAGAAAATCAGCAAGCCCTAATTAGGGTTAAATATATTTTCTCACGATTGAATTTTTAACTCGAACTTGATACAAGTATTATTACAAACAAAAACCGCAAATAGTTGCGGTTTTTGTTTGTATAAAAAAGATAAAATTATTTAACAATCAATTTTGCAGTTTCTGAATGCTTTAAATCTGAAACTTTTATAAAATAAATACCGTCTTTTAATTTACTGATATTTATTTTACCGTTGATTATTTTACTGTAGCCTGAAACCATTTTTCCGGCTATGTCAAATATTGAAACTTGTACATTCTGAATATCAAATAATGATAAATCTATAGCTATTTCATTATCGCCCGGGTTAGGGTAAATATTTAATGCATCTCCTTTGTCAACAGTTTCAACTCCTACGGAAACAATTTTGTTTTTAAAGAAATATACTTCTCCGCCGGAAGTTCCTATGAATGCATCATTATCTCCGTCATTATCTATATCAACTAATGAAACTCCCGGAATATACAGTGCTAAATTCAAAGGATTTTCGTTGCCGTATTGTACTTTAAAATCCGGTGTATCGGCAGTTCCTTTATTTTCTGCATATGAAACTCTCCAACCCATTCCATAATAATAACTGCCGGCTAACAAGTCATAATCTCCGTCGTTATCAACATCCGCAAATTCCGGAAACAAATAATACCAAGTACCGGGCAAAGTTACAGGACTTGCTTCGCTTGTAAAAACAGGAGCGGAAACTGTTCCGGTATTTCTGTAAAAGTCTAAAACATTTCCGAAATTTCCGAGAAATAAGTCCAAATCACCGTCATTATCAATATCTACAAAATCAAAATCTAAGGGATTCGAAATACCCGGCAAAGGATTATCTGCCCCCGTTTGTTCCGTGAAAACGGGGTTGTCGGCAGTTCCCGTATTCTCAAAATATCTTAAATCTCCGTTACCGTATCCGCCTACAAAAACGTCTTCATCACCGTCATTATCAATATCAACAAATTTTAGTGTCGGTATAGAGCTTGGATTTAAAACTGCATTTAAGGGATTATCTGCCCAATCTTGTTTTTCAAAAGCGGGAGATGTATTTGTTCCGGTGTTTTTATAATATGCAAATTTAAATGCAGAGGCAGCAGCATTATAAACACCCGTGAACATATCATAATCACCGTCGTTGTCAATATCAACGAAATCAGGTAATACGTAATATGTTGAATCTATTCCGCCGGAAGTGTTTTCAAAAATTGCGGTTGATGATGTTCCCGTATTTTTGTAGTATTCTATTTTATTGTACCGGCCGAAAATTAAGTCTAAATCGCTGTCGGTATCCAAATCAATAAGGTCGGGTAAGTTTGAACTTAAATTGTTAATATTGTTAAACGGATTTGAATTTCCGGTAATTTCTACAAAATCAGGAGTTGTATTGCTTCCCTGATTTTCAAAATAACGATTTCCGTTTAAAAGACCGTCTAAGTCGCCGTCTCCGTCAAGGTCTTTCAGTAACATACTTTCAAGTGAGCTGCCGAATGTTGCATCAAAAAAAGCTGAAGCATCTTCCTGTGTAAATGCAGGATTTTGGGCATCTCCGGTATTTCTGTATAAATAAGGATAATTGTTGTATTTTCCTATAAAAACATCCAAATCACCGTCATTATCAATATCGGCAAAACTTAATCTGTCCATATATTGAGGGTCAACACCGTTCAGCGGATTACTTCCTCCGGTTCTTTTGACAAAATAAGGATTTGAAGTATTACCCAGGTTTTCATAATAAAGAGTCTCACTATTACCTTGGTCTCCTATAAAAGCATCAAAGTCACCATCGTTATCAATATCGGTAAAACTCAGATAAGGTTGGTTTTGAAAGAACTTTCCGTCAAAAGGATTGTTTGTTCCGAATTGTTCTTCCAAAATTGCGTTTGAATTATCGCCGGTGTTTTTAAAATATTTTATTGTGTAAATTCCGGAATTATAATCTTGATAAATTGAAAAAACATCCAAATCACCGTCATTATCAATATCAATGAAATTTGTATAACCTGCATTTGCAATAATATTTCCTGAGAACGGGTTTGTTCCTCCGAAGGGGTTATCGGTACCGGTCATTTGAACAAACATATCTGATTCGTATGCTTTTACTGCGACAGATGTTTTAAAATCAGTTTTAAAAGGCAGTTTTTTGTTGAAATTTTGTGCATCTGCCTGTCCTGCTGTCAACATTAAAGACATTGTTGCACCGGCAGTTGCCAGCTTAAGCAAATTTTTCAAACGTAACAGTTTTTCGAATAATTTTCTTACACGATAAACAAGGCTTCGTTGTTTTTTTTTGGTCAATTGATAAAAAGAACCGCTTTTGATTCTTTTATCAAGACGTTTGCGAAGTTTTTTGTACTTCACTCCGGTTTCCCGAAACTCTCTTAAAGTAATTGTGTTCATGGTACTTAAATTTTAAATTAGAAAAAGTTATTTCTTATCGGGTATTGCCCAATAGCTCTCGTCAGGTGTTGTTATTGCAATACTTACTGATTGATGATCCTGATTTATTATATTTGGCCTTACCGTATTCGGTAATATTTTAACGTCATAAATTTCATCTACACTGTTTTCGTACATAATATTTCCCACAATTGCACCGCTCGGCAAATGCACTATTATAACTCCGGCTTTTTGAGATTTTTTTGCTATCGGCAAATCTTTGAATGCCGAAGTTGTATGTCTTAATTTTGAATGTCCTATGAACAAATAATCACCGATTTTATCCATTCCTCTTAGGAAATAATCAAATTTTGTAACGGTTTCAAACTTTCCTGTTTTTTTATCAATCTCTATTAATTCGCCTGCGGCAGATTGTAAGGCGTATAAATCCCCGTTGTATATTCTCGGAGAATGAGGCATTGCAAGATTTTCTGATATAATTTCATTAGATTCAACATCTATAATAATGCCGCCGGTAAGTTTATTTTCTCTCCATCCTCCGGGAGTATCAGTTTTACCTAATGCCGAAACGTATTTTATTTTTTTATCTTCTGTTGCTGTTCCGTTTAAATGGCAACGGTCTTCCGGAGCAAGTTGAGATATAAACTTAGGTTTCCAAACGGGCTCAAAACTGTAATTATCATTTATCTTTACAATTGATGAAAAAAGAGTGTTCACGGCAAGTAAATCATTATTGTTCCAATTTAAATCATGTAAAGATAATTGCCCTGTATGAAAAGTTGCTCTCGGCATATATAATGCATCATACACATTCGGTTTAGGCGGATATGTTTTTGCCATTGAAGGTGTGTTTGCCAAAATATGCAAATTAGATTTACAAGCAATCGCCATTTTATTCCCTTGGGTTGCAATTCCCATTGCACCTTCAAAAGTTCTCGCAAGCAAGATAATTTTATCGGGTGTGGGGGCACTAAGTAAAACAACTTTTCCTGCCTGATAAGTGCTTAATGCTATGGTGCATTGCAAATTATATAGTATTTCCGGAACTTCAGGACTGTATCTTGAGGTAAAGGGAGGTAACGGTTTTTTTGTGTCGTTCATTTTTTTCTTTTTGATATTTATAACAAATATAATATAATAAAATCAGAATCTTAATTTATAAAAGAAAAGCTTGCATTAGTGACTTGAATTTTGCTTTAAATTTATTACTTTTGTAAAACTTTTGAACAAAATAATCCACTATAATGACAGAAAAATATTTAAAACACGAAGCAGAAAGAAATGCAATGGGAATTCCTGCTCTTCCCCTAAATTCAGAACAAACAGAAGATTTATGCAAACTGCTTGAGAATCCGCTTGCCGGAAAAGAAGAGTTTTTAATAAATTTATTTACCCAAAGAATATTTCCCGGGGTTGACCCTGCGGCAATGGTAAAAGCAAAATTTCTGCATAAAATAATTAAGAAAGAAAAGAAATCTCCTCTCGTTTCTCCGAAAAAAGCTGTTGAAATATTAGGTACAATGCTCGGAGGCTATAATGTTGCTCCGCTTATTGATATACTAAACAACGAAGAACTTGCGAATGATGCCGTTAAATCTTTATCACAAACAATTTTTATTTATGAAGCGTTTAATACGATTTCCGAATTATCAAAAACAAATAAATATGCAAAAAAGGTTATTGAATCATGGGCAAACGCAGATTGGTTTACTGCAAAAACACCTGTTCCCGAAAATTTAAAAGTTAAAGTTTTTATGGTTGAGGGCGAAACAAATACTGATGACCTTTCACCTGCAAGCGATGCTTGGAGTCGTTCAGATATTCCTTTGCACTCACTTTCAATGCTTAAAGCAAGAATGCCCGAAGGACTTAAAGAAATTGCAGATTGGAAAGCAGCAGGAAGCAAAGTTGCCTATGTCGGAGATGTTGTCGGAACAGGGTCTTCCAGAAAATCAGCAACTAACAGCGTTTTGTGGCACATGGGAGAAGATATACCCTTTATTCCGAATAAGAAAAGAGACGCAGTTGTTATCGGAAGTGTTATTGCTCCGATTTTTTTCAACACGGTTGAAGATTCCGGAGGTTTACCGATTGTGGCGGATGTTGCAAAATTAAATCACGGAGATATTATCAATATTAATACCGTAACCGGTAAAATAACTTCTGAAAGCGGAGAACTTTTATCAACATTTGAATTAAAACCGAATACACTTGCAGACGAATTCAGGGCAGGAGGTCGTATTCCGTTAATTATAGGAAGAAAACTTACAAATGATGCAAGAGAGTTTCTGGGATTGGATGAAACAGACGTTTTTGAAAAGCCTCAGAACCCTGTTCCTAAACCTAATCAAGCATATACATTAGCACAAAAAATGGTCGGAAAAGCTTGCGGTACGGAAGGTGTTCTTCCCGGCATGGCGGTTGAACCGAAAATGACAACCGTAGGTTCGCAAGATACAACAGGGCCAATGACGGCAGATGAAATTACGGAACTTGCATGTTTAAAATTTCAATCAGACTTATTTATGCAATCATTCTGTCATACAGCAGCTTACCCGAAGGAAACAGATACAAAAATGCACCAAATGTTACCGAAATTCATTATGGAAAGAGAAGGTGTTTCTTTATATCCAGGCGACGGTGTAATTCATTCATGGCTTAACAGAATGTTGCTTCCCGATACGGTAGGAACAGGCGGAGATTCGCATACAAGATTTCCTTTGGGAATTTCATTCCCGGCAGGTTCGGGACTTGTTGCATTTGCCGGAGCACTCGGCTCAATGCCTCTTGATATGCCTGAATCTGTTCTGGTAAAATTCAAAGGAAAAGCAAAGCCGGGTATCACTTTGCGTGATATGGTAAACGCAATTCCGCTTTGGGCAATTGAAAAAGGTTTAATGACTGTTGAGAAGGAAGGCAAAAAAAATATTTTTAACGGCAGGATTTTAGAAATGGAAGGAATGCCGGATATTACCGCTGAACAAGCATTTGAATTAACAGATGCTGCCGCTGAAAGAAGTGCTGCCGCAGCAACTTATAAATTATCAGAGAAGTCGGTAGCAACTTATTTAAAATCAAATGTTGCACTTCTTGAAAAAATGTTGAAAGACGGATACGGATACGCAACAACTATTCAAAAACGTATTGACGCAATGAAAGATTGGTTGAAAAATCCGCAACTTTTAAAAAGAGATAAAAATGCAGAGTATGCAGCAGTAATTGAAATTGATTTAGCAGAAATTAAAGAACCTATTGTTGCCTGCCCTAACGACCCCGATGATGTTAAATACATTTCGGAAGTTCAAAATACAAAAGTTAATGATGTTTTCATCGGTTCATGTATGACAAATATCGGTCATTTCCGTGCAGCATCAAAAATTTGGGACGGTTTTGAAAGAAATACCGAAATAAGAACCTACATTGTACCTCCTACAAAAATGGACAGTGAAAAATTGAAATCAGAAGGTGAGTTTTCAAAATTTGCAAAAATGGGTGCAAGAATTGAAATTCCCGGATGTTCAATGTGTATGGGAAATCAGTTGAGAGTACCTGACAATGCTGTTGTATTTTCAACTTCAACAAGAAATTTTAATAACAGAATGGGAAAAGGTGCACAAGTTTATTTAGGCTCTGCCGAAATGGCGGCAATTGTTTCTGTTTTAAACAGAATTCCTACACCCGAAGAGTATTTTGAATATTACAATAAATACGTTAAACCGGAAGAAAGTAATATTTATAAATATTTGCAATTTGACGAAGAATATGTATAGGTAAAAGAAAGGTAAGAAAACATTCAACTATTTTTTATAAATTTTAAATTCAAAATCATGAAAAACAAACTTCTAATTGTATCGGTAATAATGTTTATTTCTGCAGGACTTTTTGCTCAAAACTGTGAAGCCTATGTTCCTACAGAAAAAGGTGTAAAATACACATATAAAACAAGCAATAAAAAAGGAAAAGTGCAAAGTTATTATTCGCAAGAATTACTTTCAAAGAAAAATGAAGACGGCGGAACAAAATTTGAAATTTTACATATAAATTATGATGATAAGAAAGAACTTATTAATCAAGACACATTATTCTTTTATTGCAAAGGAAATGTTTTTTATATAGATATGGGAAGTTACCTGAACGAGGAACAGTTAAGTAATTATGACGAATCCCTTATTGAAATTACTTCTGACAACATAGGGTATCCGTCAAATTTAAAACCGGGAACAGAGCTAAAAGACGGCTATGTTCAAGCTGATATAAACGTTGGAATGACTTTGACTTTTAAAACTGATGTAATAAACAGAGAAGCAGAGGCATACGAAGACATTGCAACAGATGCCGGAACATTTAAAACAATACGAGTGTCTGAAGATATTGTAAGTAAAATAGGATTTATTACAATTAAAATGAAAACAATTTCTTGGGTAAAAACAGGAATCGGCAATATAAAAGTCGAAAACTATGATAAAAAAGGCAATTTATCATCTGTTACAGAGCTTGTAGGTATTGAGTAGCTTTCTTTGTCGTACGATTTGACTATACCAAGTTACTTGCTTGAACATTATATTAGTTATTTTAGGCAGATTTTAAGGGTGTCGGAAAGCAGTTTGTCCGTTTATCAACAAATATAACACATAAAACTTCTGCCTGATATTTAGAAATTACAAAACAACATCACAAGCATAAAAATTAGATTGTAACCTTAAACTATTTTAAATATCGACAGTCAAAAATGCAATATTTGAAAACAGCATGAATTCTGTAAAAACGGAAAGTCGAATACAAAGTTTACTGAAAGAGAAAGATTTTTCTTCGGCCTTTAATCAAATTGTTGAAGAATATAAAGAACAACTGTATTGGCATATCAGAAAAATTGTTTTAGTACATGATGATGCAGACGATGTTTTGCAAAATACTTTTATTAAAGTATGGCGTTATTTAGAAAACTTTAAAGGCAATTCCAAAATTTATACTTGGCTTTTTCGTATTGCAACAAACGAATCGATTACATTTATCAATAAAAATAAGAAAAAAGCCGAAGAATCTTTTGAAACTTATGAATATTACTTAAGCAATACTTTGGAAAGTGATGAATATTTTAACGGAGATGAAGCTCAAATGCTTCTTCAAAAAGCGATTTTGCAACTGCCCGAAAAACAAAGAATTGTGTTTAACATGAAGTATTTCGACGAAATAAAATATAAAGAAATGGCAAAAATACTTGAAACATCCGAAGGCAGTTTAAAAGCATCATACCATCATGCCGTAAAAAAAGTTGAAGAATTCTTAAAAGAATATTAAACAATGTAAGTTAATATCAGTCATATATTAAATTGAAAAAAACAAACAACATACAAAACAACGGTTTTAAAACCCCGGAAAATTATTTCAAAAATATCAATGATGAATTGCAAATTCGTATTGCGGAAGAACAATTGAAAAAAAGATTCGGGAATAAAAATCCGTTTTCTGTTCCTGAAAATTATTTTTTTAGTTTTTCAGTAAACATAAAAGATGAACAGAAACCGGAAAGAAAAATCATTCAGTCACTAAAACCTTACTTTTCAATTGCTGCCGGAATTATTCTTATTGTAGGAATTTGGCAAATTTTATTAACAAATATTGATAATTCCGAAACAATTAGTAATGTAATTGACACCGTTACTGAAAACAATCCGGATATTTTTGCAAACAACACATTAAATTTTGAAGATATTGACACAACGGATTTAAACACCGAAGTAGAAAATATTATTTATGAAAATGATGCAAACTCATTAATTGCATTTACGGAAGATAATTTCGACAACTATGAAATTGATGTTGATGACGAATCAATATCTGAATATTTAATTGATTATGCTGATGATGAAGATTATGAAGAAATACTTGCAAGTCTGTAAATTTAAAAAAATAAAAGCATGAGAACTTCGATACTTACAATATTATTACTTACTTTTTTTTCGGTACAATTTTTTGCACAAGCAGGGCATTTTCAAAAAAGAGAAGAAATTAAAAAAAAGCAAATTGAATTCATCAGTACAGAATTACAACTGACCGAAAAAGAAAAAAAAGAATTTATACCTATTTATAAAGAATTCAGCGATAAAAAAGAAGCACTGTTTCAAAAAAAACGAAGTAATATGCGTAACTTTCATCATAACGGGCTTAATATGAGTAATGATGAACTAACAAAATTAGCAGATTTTTTTGTAGATATTGATATTCAATTAGCAGAATTGGGTAAAAAATACAATGATAAGTTTAAAAAAGTTTTACCGCCGATGAAAATAATATTACTTCATAAAGCAGAGCACGAATTTAAAAGAGAATTAATTAAAAAGATTAAACACAAAGGAGGAGGCGGTCATATGAACAGACCTTAATTTTTTGAAATAAATTTAGCTTTATTCAAAACATATTTTTTAATATCTTTACGCTTCAAAAAAATATAGAATGAAGTTCGAAGATATAATTAAAGACTTAAAGAATAAAATATACAAACCGATATATTTCCTTTACGGAGAAGAATCATATTTTATTGACCAAATTTCCGATTATATTGCCGAACACGTTCTTGATGAAGCCGAAAAAGCATTCAACCAAACTGTTTTATACGGAAAAGATTCTAAAATTGAAGATGTAATAAATACCGCAAAACGATTTCCGATGATGGCAAATCACCAAGTTATCATTGTAAAAGAAGCACAAAACCTTAAGCAAATCGAAAAGATTGAATACTATGCCGAACAACCTCTGAATTCTACAATTCTTGTAATAAACTATAAAAGCAAAAATTTCGATAAACGAAAACGAGTTTATAAAGCATTAAAAAAGAATGCCGTAATTTTTGAATCAAAAAAACTTTATGAAAATCAAGTTGCTTCGTGGATAAATTCATATTTGAAGAATAAAAAATATTCGGTCAGTCCTGTTTCAAGCAAATTATTAACCGATTTTCTCGGAACAGATTTAAGCAAAATTTCCAACGAACTGGACAAATTAATGATTTCACTTCCCGAAGGAACAACTATTACACCCGAACATATTGAAAAAAATATCGGAATAAGCAAAGATTTTAACGTTTTTGAATTGCAAAATGCCTTAGGAAATAAAGATGTATTAAAGGCAAACAGAATAATTAATCATTTTGCGGCAAACCCGAAAGATAACCCGATGGTTGTGACTATTATAAGTTTATTCGGTTATTTCTCAAAAATTTTATCATTTCATTATTTGAAAGATAAAAGCAATAATAATGTTGCTTCCGTTTTGGGTGTTCATCCTTTTTTCGTAAAAGATTATATCAGAGCTGCCGGCAAGTATAATGTCAGAAAAACTGTTGCAGTAATTTCTATATTAAGAGAATATGATATGAAATCAAAAGGTTACGAAAACGTAAGCACAACACACGGCGATTTATTAAAAGAACTTATCTTTAAAATTTTGCATTAAATATTAATGTAATTTCTTAGCTTTGCATCCCTAAAAATAAAACATAATATTTATAGCATGTACTTGACTTTATTTTTAATAATAATAACTTCTGTTATTTCTTTTTTGGCATTTAGCAATCATGAACTTTTCAATAAGTTAAAGTTTAATGCCTACCTGGTTTGGAATAAGAAGGAATTTGCAAGATTATTTTCACATGCTTTAGTTCACAGCGGATGGATGCATTTAATTTTTAATATGTATGTTCTTTGGATTTTCGGAGGTTTAGTTGAAGATACTTTTTCAAACAGCGATTTCTTCCCGGCAACTTATTCATACGGACGTTTCTTATATGTTCTGATGTATGTACTTGCAATTCCTGTTGCAACAATCCCTTCCTTATTAAAACATAAAAATAATCACTATTACAATTCAGTCGGAGCATCAGGTGCTGTATCGGCTGTTGTATTTACAACAATTTTATTAGCACCTACTTTACCTTTAGGAATATTATTCATTCCCGTTAGGTTGCCTGCATATATTTTCGGATTGCTGTATTTAGCATATTCCTATTATATGAGCAAAAGAGGTAAAGGAAATATTGCACACGATGCTCATTTTGTAGGTTCCGTTTTCGGATTAATTTTTCCGATAATTTTAAATCCTGCATTAATTCAAAATTTCATACTTCAAATAACTAATTAATTATAATTAAAATGCAAAAGAAAAAAATAGTTATCGCTCTCGGCGGAAATGCACTTCTAAGAGGCGACCAAATCGGCACAATTGAAGAACAAGAAAAAAATACAACTGATACATTAAAAAACATAATTCCGTTCATTAAAGAAGGACACGATGTTATTTTAAGTCACGGAAACGGACCGCAAGTAGGAAATATTTTAATGCGAAATGATGCCGGTGCAGAAATGTATGACATTCCTCAAATGCCGCTTGATATTTGTGTTGCTGATTCACAAGGCGGTATCGGATATATGTTAGAACGTATGCTGCGAAATCTTTTAATTGAAGAAGGCATTGATAAAGATGTCGTTACATTAGTGACACAGACGCTTGTAAGTAAGGATGATTCTGCATTTCAAAATCCCACAAAACGAGTAGGAAGAATGTACCCGAAAGTTCAAGCGGATAAATTGTCGAAAGAAAAAGGTTGGAAATTTAAAGAAAGTCCGAAAGCAGATGATGCTTGGCGACGTGTTGTTGCATCTCCCGAACCGATTGATATTTTTAATATAAAGACGATTGAAAGCATCACAAAAAGCGGTGCAATTGTAATTGCATCAGGCGGCGGCGGTATTCCTGTTTATTATGATGAAAAAGGACAAATAAGAGCACTAGAAGCCGTTATTGACAAAGATAAGGCAACTGCAGTTTTGGCATCAAAAATTAATGCCGACGAATATTATATTTTAACAGATGTTTCTTATGTTTATCTGGACTTCAGACAACATAACGAAAAGAAATTAGATTTTTTAAATAAAGCTGATGCTGAAAAATATATGAAAGAAGGAAAATTCGGAGAAGGAAATATGGCACCAAAAATACAAGCCTGCTTAAATTTTATTGAAAACGGGGGTAAAAAAAGTGTTATTACTGAGGCTACAAAATTGACAGACAAATCTTACGGAACAAAAATTACTTTGGAATACGAAGATTAGTCTAAAAAAATACTATAAATTCTAAAAAGACCTGACATTATTTATAATGTCAGGTCTTTTGTTTTATCTCTTTGGGTTATTATTTTTACTTTTCAGTATCAATTTATCATACAATAATAACAAAACAGCAGTAATGATACCTATTCCGGCAAAAATATACATTACTTTTGTCGGGTCATAAGTGTCCCAAAGAAATTGCGTTAAATCTTGTTGGTTCATTCCGAGCAGTTGTTCTGCTTTTGCATAATAATCCTTTTGAGTAAAATTACCGCTTATTTCAGGAATACTTAGCCCTCGGCTTTCAACTTCTTGTTTTATTAAAAATACCTTATCTGCTAACTTTCCGTAAACACTTCCGGATAAAATGCCTGCTAATTGATGTGCAACAGCAATCGGCAAAAATGATGTTCCCATATAAAGTGCAACTTTATCTTTCGGAGCAATTTTACCCACATACTCAGTATATTTCGGAGAACTTGCCATTTCTCCTATTGCAAAAACGAGTATTGCAAATAACAAAAACCACCCGTTTTGGGTTGAAAACATTAAACCAACGCCGATACTTACAACAACTAAACCTGATATTATAGAATTAATCGGTTTAAATCGCATAACAACGGTAGAAATTATAAGCTGAAACAAGATAATAAAAAAAGCGTCAAAACTTGTCATTGTTACGGAGTTCATTTCAAAACCAAAGCCGGATAAATCTGCCCACTGATCTAAAAAGACCGGGAATGTATAATAAAGTTGATTAAATGCAGTCCAGTAACCAATCATTAAAATCAGGAAAATAAGATATTTATAGTCAGACAGTGCTATTCCTATATTCTTAAATGCCTGTGCAATATTTTTTCCTAATGATTTTTTTTCACCTTTAACTACAGGTTCTTTATAAAAAATAAAAACAATTACATAATTTATTGCCATAACACCCATTGAAAGTGCAAAAACATAGTTCCATTCAATATCCATTAAAATTCCGGCAATAAGAGGTCCGAGCCATCCTCCGATGTTAATCATCATATAAAATATTCCGAATCCGATTGACGATGTTTCATCATCCGTTACTTTTGCGATGGTTCCGGATATGATAGGCTTAAACAAAGCACCGGCAACAGCAACATAGATAAAGGAAATAAAAATAGCTGAAAAAGACTCAAAATAAGCCATCATAAAAAATCCGGAAATATACATCCCGAACGAAATAATCAAAACTTTTTTATAGCCTATATTATCAGCAATAGCACCGGTTATTGTCGGTAAAAAATACAACAGCATAGATCCCGTTCCCATTATAATTCCTTGCTCTGCCGGAGTAAAGCCTAACGATTTTGTTAAATATATAGCTAATGCATTATAAAAGCCGTACCAAGCAAAACGCTCGAATAACTCCATGAAATTTGAAACCCAAAATATTTCAGGAAATTTCTTAATCACTTTTCCGAGCCTGCTCATGTCTGTTTTGTTTAAACAATTAGCTCGCAAAAGTAGATTTAATTGTTGAGAAAAGAAAATGAAAAATTATTCGGAATACTTTAAGATGTATTTCAATCTGTTGTGGAAAATTAAAAATTTAATTACACGAAATTTTATAAGCTTTTTTATTTATATCCTCTTTAAAAAATTTATTGTTTAATATTAAAACATGTCTTACAAGCCATTTTCTTAAATATTCGGCAAAACCGTAAAAAGCAATAATGTCCGCGTCTTTTTTTGTGCAAATAAGATTATTAATTTTTTCCGCAAGTAAATTCTCTTTGTCAAAATATTTTAAAATAATTTCTTCGGAATAAACAGCCCGCTCATAATTATAATGGTATTTATAATAACAGTTCAATTTTTTCAATATGCAATATATCGTTTTGCTGTCCGGAGTAAAAGAATCCGAAAACAGTTCACTGTAAAAACTGTTTACAAGGGAGAATAATTTCTTGTGTTGTGCATCAATTTTTGATATGCCTGTTTCATATATTTTTTTCCAAGTGAAATATCTCATAGCGATTTGTATTTTATAAGGTTGAGGTTACTTAACAGACTTGCAAAATGTAAATTTAGTTGCATAAGACTTATCTGAAACCATTTGTTTCTGCCTTTTTGTCTGTTTTTTTGTCGATATTTCACTCCTTTCCTTTTGTTATATGCCTTTTTTTCCGAAAATAAATAAAGTTAAACATCGGCACAAAGATTGATACTTCATTCTTGAAAAAAAGGAATACTAATTAAATAAATTACAATATATAATGGGAAAAATAATAGGTATAGATTTAGGAACAACAAATTCATGTGTTTCTGTTATGGAAGGAAACGAACCGGTTGTTATACCAAACAGCGAAGGAAAAAGAACAACTCCTTCAATTGTTGCATTTGTTGACGGCGGAGAACGAAAAATCGGAGATCCTGCTAAAAGGCAGGCAATTACAAATCCTGAAAAAACAATATCGTCTATTAAACGATTTATGGGAGAAACTTTTGACAAAGTTCAGAAAGAAGTTAAACGTGTACCCTATAAAGTAGTAAAAGGAGAAAATAATACACCGCGTGTTAAAATTGATGACAGATTATATACACCGCAAGAAATTTCTGCAATGATTCTTCAAAAAATGAAAAAAACTGCAGAAGATTATTTAGGGCAAGAAGTTTCAGATGCCGTAATTACTGTTCCGGCTTATTTTAGTGATTCACAAAGACAAGCAACTAAAGAGGCAGGAGAAATAGCCGGTTTAAATGTTAAAAGAATTATTAACGAACCTACTGCAGCAGCATTGGCATACGGACTTGATAAAAAAGAAAAAGACCAAACAATTGCCGTATTTGATCTTGGAGGCGGAACTTTTGATATCTCTATTCTTGAACTCGGCGATGGTGTATTCGAAGTAAAATCAACAAACGGAGATACACATCTTGGCGGTGATGATTTTGACCAAGTTATTATAGATTGGTTAGCAGATGAGTTTATCAAAGATGAAAATATCGACTTACGAAAAGACCCTATGGCTCTTCAAAGGTTAAAAGAAGCAGCCGAAAAAGCAAAAATTGAATTGTCAAGTTCAACAAGTACGGAAATTAATTTACCGTATATTATGCCGGTTGACGGAATACCGAAACATTTAGTTCGTTCGTTGTCAAGAGCAAAGTTTGAACAAATTGCCGACAAATTAATACAAAATGTTATTGCACCTTGCAAACTTGCAATGAAAGATGCAGGGCTCAAAAATTCTGATATTGATGAAGTAATTCTTGTAGGCGGTTCAACCAGAATACCTGCAATTCAAAAAATTGTTGAAGATTTCTTCGGAAAAACACCTTCAAAAGGTGTAAACCCCGATGAAGTTGTTGCCGTAGGTGCTGCTATTCAAGGTGGTGTATTAACCGGTGAAGTTAAAGATGTTTTATTGCTTGATGTTACACCTCTTTCGATGGGAATTGAAACAATGGGTAAAATAATGACAAAAGTAATTGAGTCAAACACAACTATTCCGACAAAAAAATCACAAACATTTACAACAGCTGTTGATAACCAACCCTCTGTAGAAATTCATATTTTACAAGGCGAAAGAGCAATGGCAACAGACAATAAAACAATCGGACGATTTCATCTCGACGGATTACCGCCTGCACCGAGAGGCATACCTCAAATTGAAGTTACTTTTGATATTGATGCAAACGGTATTCTTAACGTTTCGGCAAAAGATAAAGCAACCGGCAAAGAACAAAATGTCAGAATTGAAGCTTCATCAGGTTTATCAGACGAAGAAATTAAAAAAATGAAAGATGAGGCAGAAGCAAATGCCGAAGCCGATAAAAAAGCAAAAGAAAAAATTGATAAAATAAATCAAGCAGACGGATTAATTTTCCAAACCGAGAAACAACTAAAAGAGTTTGGCGACAAGCTTCCTGCCGATAAAAAAGCACCTATTGAAGATGCTTTAAGCAAATTAAAAGAAGCACACAAATCAGAAGACTTAGATGCAATTGACAAAGCAATGAATGAGTTAAATACTGTATTTCAAGCAGCATCTCAAGAAATGTATAATCAAGGAGCACAAAGCGGAGAACAAGGTGCAAACTTCCAAGATGCAGACATTAATAATCCAAATGCTAATCAACAAGAAGATGATGATAAAAAATCAGACGATGACGTTCAAGACGTTGACTATGAAGAGGTAAAGTAGCAGGGTGAGGTAGATTAAAAGCCGGCATTTGTCGGCTTTTTTTATTAAATAAATAAATTGATGTAAAATTTCATTATTTAATAAAAAAACTATATCATTGTTGAGTTATATATTTTTATGATTAAATCTACTTTTAACTCAAAGTCTAGTATACTTGAAACAATAATATCGGACGAAGTAACAATTGATGAAATAAAAAAATACATTATTTCAATAGCCGAATATAAAAACTTGCCGAATATACTAAAAATTATGACAGATGCATCTTTGGGTAAACTTCCGGAAAATATTAAACCGGAAGAAATCCATAAAATTGTTAAAGTAAATAATTTGCCCTTATTAAAAAGAGACTTAATATGTCATGCTTTGGTAGTTTCAAGTCCTAAAGAAACTGCTTTCGGACACTTATATAAAGACCTCAGCAGAAGAGACAATTATTATTTCAATATTTTCTCAACAAAAGAAGCTGCGATAAATTGGTTAAACAGTTTTTAATTATTTCTTAAAAATGCTATTTTAGCATATTAATTTTTTTACCGATATGCAAAAAAAAATACATTTTAATGAAGATTTCCTGCATTATATCTGGAAAAATAAACTCTTTACAGATAAATACCTTATCGACAACGAAGGAAACAAAATTGAAGTAATAGAAACAGGTACTCATAATTTCGATGCCGGACCTGATTTTTTTAATGCAAAAATTAAAATCGGAGAAACAATTTGGGCAGGAAATGTCGAAATTCATACTAAGTCATCTTTTTGGGAAGCACATAAACATCAACAAGACAAAGCCTATGATAATGTTATTTTACATCTCGTAAATAAAAATGATACAGAAGTTCATAATACAAAGGGTGAGAAAATTTTAACTTGTGAGCTGAAATTTGACAATAAATATATTAATAACTACGATAAACTTTTAAGATCCGAAAACAATATTGCTTGCAATAAATTTATTAACAAAATCGACAGTTTTACTCTTAATTCATGGCTTACAAATATTCTTATTGAAAGAATTGAACAAAAAACAGAATATATTAAAAATATTTTGAGTTTTACAAATAACAATTGGGAAGAAACATTCTACATCAGCCTTGCAAAAGCTTTCGGGTTCAAAGTAAATGCCGATCCCTTTGAACTTCTTGCTAAATCATTGCCGTCAATAATTCTTGCAAAAAATAAGAACAATCTTTTTCAAATAGAGGCTTTGCTTTTCGGTCAAGCAGGAATGTTAAGTGCTCCGGAAATAAAAGACAATTATTTCATATCTTTGAAAAAAGAATATAAACACCTGAAAAATAAGTACAATCTCAAACCCGTTGAACCTCATTTGTGGAAGTTCCTAAGAATAAGGCCCGACAATTTCCCGACAATCCGAATTTCACAATTTGCAGCATTAATTCATAAATCTTCACACCTCTTTTCAAAAGTTTTAGAGAGTAACAATATCAATTCGGTTATGCAATTATTTGATGTTGAGGCAAGTGGCTACTGGAGTACACATTATACTTTCGGTAAAGAGTCAAAAAAAAGAATCAAAACATTCGGGAAAATTGCAACTGAAAATATTCTCATCAATACCGTTATACCTATTATGTTTCTTTACGGAAAAGAAAAAGCAAATGAGAAGGTTAAAGACAGAGCAATAAATTTTCTTGAAAAAATAAAGCCCGAAAAAAACAATATTACAAAAAAATGGGCATCAATAGGTTTAGACATCAAAAATGCTTATTTTTCGCAATCTTATATTCAACTTTATAATGAATACTGCTCAAAAAGAAAGTGTTTAAACTGCAGAATAGGAAATAAGTTTATAAATGTTTAAAGAATTCCGCAACATATACATAGCATCTGTTTCATTACTTACTGTTTTTATCGGCGGTACAATCGGATTTATGTATATTGAAAACTATTCACTAATAGAAGCCGTATATACAACAATAATGGCAATTTCAACTGTCGGTTTTGAAGTTGTCAAGCCTCTTTCTCAAAACGGAATGATTTTTATTGTAATATTGATAATTACCGGATTGGGGTTTTTCGGATATTTTTTAACTTCGGTAACCAGGATTTTTATTGACGGCGACTATAAAAAGTTAGTAAATATATATTTAAGAAATAAAAAAATTGAAAATTTGAAAAATCATATCATAATTTGCGGCTTCGGTCGTAACGGAAGACAAGCAACAATCGATTTGCTTCGAATTAATGAAAAAGTTGTAATTATCGACAATAATGCTGATATAATTCACGAAACAATTAATGAAGAAATCGTAAAAAATAAAAACTTCACTTTTATTCGGGGTGATGCATCGCATGAAGAAAGCTTATTGAAAGCAAATTTAAAAAATGCAAAAGCATTAATTACAACTTTACCTAATGATGCCGAAAATTTATTAATTATACTTACAGCAAGAGATATAAATACACGAATGACAATAATTTCAAGAGCATCTGACGAACACTCTTATTCTAAATTAAAACGTGCCGGGGCTAACAATGTAATTATGCCCGATATTGTAGGAGGTTCAAGAATGGCAAAACTTGTTGTTGAACCCGATATAATTGAATTTTTAGAGATGATTATGTTGCGAGAAGGTGTTGATGTTAATCTTGAAGAAATTTCATGTGATGATTTAGCATCATGTTTTGTTGACAGCACAATTTCAGATCTTGATATCAGAAAAAAAACAGGCTCAAATATTATAGGACTAAAATTAGAAAACGGAGAATATATGTTTAACCCCAACGGGAGTATTAAACTTAAAAAAGAAGATAAATTATTTGTTTTAGGAACAGTAGGGCAAATTCAAAAACTTAAAGACCTCCTTGAAAGCGGACATTATTTTGATGACACAATATAATATAGTATATTGAATAAAACCTTAATTGTCATATTAGGATCAACCGGTATCGGAAAAACAAATTTAAGCATTGAATTAGCCCTAATGCTGAATACTGTTATTATTTCTTCCGATTCCCGACAAATTTATAAAGAACTTAAAATAGGAACTGCAGCACCGGCAAAAAATGATTTAGCCAAAGCTAAACACTATATGATCGGCAATAAATCAATTCATGATTATTACAGTGCGGGAATTTATGAGCTTGAAGTTCTTAAAGTTTTAGATAATATTTTCAAAACAAAAAATACTGCAATTTTGGCAGGAGGTTCAGGCATGTATATTGATGCCGTCTGCAAAGGCATTGACATTCAGCCTGATATTGAAACAGAAATAAGAAGACAAGTTATTAAACAATACGAAACAGAAGGAATTGAAAGCCTCAGATTTGATTTAAAAAAATTCGACCCCGAGCATTATAAATTTGTTGATTTAAATAATCCGCAACGAATAATGAAAGCTCTTGAAATATGTATTCAAACAGGAAAAACATACACATCATTTCTGAAAAATAAAAAGAAAAATAGAGATTTTAATATCATAAAAATAGGCTTGCAAAGAAACAGAGAAGAACTTTACGAAAGAATAAATAAAAGAGTAGATATTATGCTTGAACAAGGTCTTGTTAAAGAAGCAAAACAATTTTATAAATATAAAAAACTTAACTCTTTAAACACAGTAGGTTACAAAGAACTATTTGCATATTTCAACGGAGAGCATGATTTAAAAGAAGCAATAAGATTAATTAAAAGAAACACAAGAAGATATGCAAAAAGGCAAATAACTTGGTTTAAGCGAGATAATGAGATTTCTTGGTTTCATCCCGATGAAAAAGAAAAAATAATTTCATTTGTTAATGAAAGAATTGCAAACTAAATTGAATATATTGTTTCAAAAATACATAACCTTTAATAAAAAAGGATAATTTTGTCTTTTTAACACAAAACATAAAAATCATGAAACTATTATCAATAATTATTCTTGCTTCTCTGTCTTTTTCCGGCAGCCTTTGTTTTGATAAGTTTGAGATTGTTGAAACAACTTCTCAAGAGTGGTCAGGCGGAACAAGAAATTCCGGATACGGAACTCACTACGAAATAAATATTGTTCCGAAAGTAAACTCAACTGTTCTTATTTTCGACCAAGCTTGGATAGGAGATAAGTATTTTGAAATCTCAACCTTTCAAAAAGGAAAAAAAATAAGAAATAATCTTTTTGGAAAAGGAGATACTATTACAATCAGAATAAATGATGCTTTTAGTCCGAAATTCCATGATATTAATAAGGACGAGCAACTTAAAGAAAAGAAACTTATTGAAAAACATGAACTTCCTTATAAATATAAAGGCAAAGCACTGCTCTCATACACTTATAACGGAAAACGAAAATATAAAGAAATCAAAGAATTTACAAAATTAGAACCGCTTCAATATCCTTAAAAAAATAAAATGAGCAAAAAAACACTATTAATGATTCTTGACGGGTGGGGAATCGGAAACAAAACAAAATCCGATGTAATCAGTCAAGGAGATACATCCTATATCGACAGCCTTTTTGAAAAATATCCGCATTCTCAATTATTAACCGACGGAGAAAACGTAGGTTTGCCGGTCGGACAAATGGGAAATTCCGAAGTAGGTCATTTAAACATAGGTGCCGGCAGAGTTGTTTTTCAAGATTTAGTAAAAATAAATAAAGCTGTTGAAGATAATTCTATTTCTGACAATCCTGTTCTTACCGAAGCATTTAAGTATGCAAAAGAGAATAATAAAGCCGTGCATTTTATCGGTTTAGTTTCAGACGGAGGTGTGCATTCTTCACAAAAACACTTGTATAAACTTTGCAACATCACAAAAGAATATGACTTAAAAGATGTTTTTATCCATGCAATTACAGACGGCAGAGATACCGACCCGAGAAGCGGAAAAGGCTATTTGCAAGAACTCGAAAATCACCTGAAAACATCCGGCGGAAAAATTGCAAGCCTTATCGGAAGGTATTACACGATGGACAGAGACAAACGCTGGGACAGAATAAAAAAAGGTTATGATTTAATGACTGCCGGAGTCGGTAAAAATGAAACAAGTGTAATCAATGCCGTTGAAAACTCATATAAAAATAATATTACTGATGAATTTATTAAGCCCGCTGTTTTTGTTGACGAAAACAACAATCCTCTCGGATTAATCAAAAACGAAGATGTAGTTATTTGCTTTAATTTCCGAACAGACAGATTAAGACAAATAACAACTGTTCTCACACAGGAAGACATGCCCGAACAAGGCATGAATACAATGGATTTATATTATCTTACAATGACACGCTATGATGAAAACTTTAAAAATATTCACATTATTTACGATAAAGAAAATGTAAAAAACACATTGGGAGAACTCATTGCAAAATCCGGCAAAAAACAGTTAAGAATCGCCGAAACAGAAAAGTTTGCTCATGTAACATTCTTTTTTTCGGGAGGGCAAGGTGCTGAGTTTGAGAACGAAAAGCGAATATTAATACAATCTCCGAAAGTTGCAACTTACGATTTGCAACCGGAAATGAGTGCATATAAAGTTGCAGATGCCCTTGTTAAAGAAATCAAAAAACAAGAACATGATTTCATTTGTTTGAATTTTGCCAACGGCGATATGGTCGGTCATACCGGAATTTACGAAGCAATTTTAAAAGCCGTTAAAGCAATTGACGAAAATGTAAAAAATGTTGTTGAAACAGCAAAAGAAAACGGATATACCGTAATGATAATTGCCGACCACGGAAATGCAGATAATGCTGTAAACCCTGATGGTTCGCCCAATACTGCCCATTCATTAAACCCCGTGCCTTGCATTTTAATTGATGATGATTTCAAAGAAATCAAAAACGGAATACTTGCTGATGTTGCCCCCACTTTGTTATCAATAATGGATATGGAAATTACGAGTGATATGACAGGAGTTAATTTAATTCAGGAATAATAAATGCTTCAAATAGAAAATACAATTATCTCTGATGATGTCATTGAAAAAAAATTTGCTTGCAACCTTAAAATATGTAAGGGAGTTTGTTGTGTAGAAGGCGATTCCGGTGCACCCTTAGAGAAAGATGAACGAGAATTGTTAGAAAAAGAATATTCAGTAATAAAAAAATTCTTAAGACCCCAAGGACAAAAAGCAATTGATAAAAACGGGCTTTATTACATCGATGAAGAACATGACTATGTTACGACACTTGTTGACGGAAAAGAATGTGCATTTACCGTTTTTGACAATGAAGGTATAGCTGCCTGCGGAATTGAAAAAGCATTTGAAGCCGGAGAAACAAAATTCAGAAAACCGCTTTCATGTTGGTTATATCCGGTACGCACAAAAGAAATATCAAACTTGCAAGCAGTAAACTATGATGTGTGGGATATTTGTAAATCAGCAGTTCTTTTCGGAGAAAAACACAATATTTTTGCATATAAGTTCTTAAAAGAACCTCTAATTCAAAAGTTTGGGAAAGAATGGTATGAACAACTTAAATATTTTGCAAAAAATTCAAATAAAAAATAGTAATTTTACGTCGGAAGTCAAAAAATAATTAAAATATAAAATAATACATAATGAAAGATTTAAAACAATACATCGAAAATAATAAAGATCGTTTTCTCGAAGAATTATTCGGATTAATAAGAATACCTTCAATAAGTTCTCTTGAAGAGCATAAAGATGATATGTACAAAGCAGCTGAATATTGGAAAAAAACAATATTAGATGCAGGTGCTGACAAAGCACAAGTTATGGAAACAGAAGGAAACCCCGTAACATACGGAGAGAAAATTATAGACCCAAATTTACCTACCGTATTAGTTTATGCTCACATGGATGTTATGCCGGTTGACCCGATTGATTTATGGGACAGTCCGCCCTTTGAACCTGAAGTAAGAGACGGAAAAATATACGCCAGAGGAGCTGATGATGATAAAGGACAAGGTTTTATGCACGCAAAAGCATTTGAATATATGGTAAAAACCAACCAACTTCCGTGTAATGTTAAGTTTATTATTGAAGGAGAAGAAGAAATTGGTTCACCCAACCTTCGTAAATTTATGGAAAATAATAAAGAACTTCTTAAAGCAGATGTTATTTTGGTTTCCGATACCGGAATGATTGCTCCTGATATACCTTCAATTACAACAGGATTAAGAGGATTAAGCTATATGGAAGTTGAAGTAACAGGACCGAATAAAGATCTTCATTCAGGTTTATTCGGAGGTGCAGTTGCAAATCCGGCAAATGTTCTTACAAAAATGCTTGCAAGTTTAACCGACAAAAAAGGCAAAATTACAGTAAAAGGCTTTTATGATGATGTTATTGAAGTAAGCAAAGAAGAAAGAGCAGAAATGGCAAAAGCTCCTTTTGACAAAAAAGAATACAAAAAGGCTCTTGATATCAATAAACTAAGCGGTGAAAAAGGTTATTCAACAAGCGAAAGAACAGGAATAAGACCGGCGTTGGATATAAACGGAATCTGGGCAGGATACACAGGCGAAGGTGCAAAAACCGTAATTCCTTCAAAAGCCTGTGCAAAAGTTTCGATGCGACTTGTTCCGAACCAAGATAATGTTAAAATCAGTAAGTTATTTGAAAAACATTTTAAAGCAATTGCACCTAAAACAGTTAAAGTAAAAGTAACTGCACTTCACGGCGGGCAAGGGTATGTTTCTCCTATTGATATTCCCGGTTATAAAGCAGCAGAAAAAGCATATACCGATGTTTTCGGAAAAAAACCCGTTCCGGTAAGAAGCGGCGGAAGCATACCTATTATATCAACCTTTGAAGAAGTTCTCGGAATTAAAACAATTTTAATGGGCTTCGGATTAGAAAGCAATGCAATACATTCTCCTAATGAAAACAATCCTTTGGAAATGTTTTATAAAGGAATAGAAACAATTCCTTTATTTTATAAATATTATGCTGAATTAATGAAATAATTATTGCAACCATTTTATTTTATAACATCATAACTCTTGAAATTATGACAAATGAATATTATTGTCCGCATTGCAAAGCTCAGTTAAAAGTAGGTAATCGTATCATTTTAACGGCAAAAGTCGATAAATATAAAGGAGGATTAATACTTTTTGAGCCTAAGTTAGGGGATTTTAAAATTGTAAAACATAAAAGCTGTAAAATTGAAGAAAACACACATGTTGATTTTCTTTGTCCTGTTTGCCATGAAAATTTAAGTACGGCACAAGAAAATCTTGCAGAGATTTTATTAGTAGATTCTGACGGTGATGAGTATGGAATTATGTTTTCAGAAATTTTAGGAGAACAAGCAACATTTAAAATTAAAGCCGGAAAAGTTTACGATGCATTCGGCAATGATCAAAATAAATACATTAACCATTTCGGGAAAGGTCCTGAATATTAACTTTTACAATAAAATAACTGCAAAAAATGAAACAAATTTCAATAACATTACTATTAACTTTTTTAGGACTTTCAGTATCTTCTCAACCTGTTGATGTCTTTGTGTATTCAGGAAGCGGAGCATCAAAAACACTTCAGATTCAAACAAAGAAAACGGAAACAAAAGGATCATTTTATTATAATGATAACTGGAAACCCGGAGAAATTTATTTAATCACAGGCGAGGTTATTAAAGATTATCCGCTGAAATATGATTTAAGGAAAAATATTATCGAAATTAAAGTTGAAAATATAGTTAAAGTTTTATCTGTAGGAAGAGTAAAAGAAATTCATTGGATTGATGATTTCGGAAATAAAGAAATATTACGAAATGCTATGCTCTATGAGAATTATAACGGAACAGGGCTCTTTTCAATTTTATTAGAGGGTAATAAGTCTTTTTTGAAGAAACCGTATTTAAAACTAATTGAATCAAATTATGTTACAGCATTGGATGTGGGAGAGAAAAGCAACCAAATCGTGAAACGAAACTACTACTTTATTGCAGAAGGTAATAAAGTAATAGAAATTAAAAAAAGCAAAAAACAAATTTTAAAGCAATTTGGAGATAATGCTGACATCATAAAAGAATTTGCACAAAAAAATAAACTGAGCTATAAAAATGATAACGATTTAATTAAAATTTTTAGCTACTATAATAGTTTGTAATATATTTTTATACAACAAAAAAGAAAACCTTTTTCTGTCAAAATACCCTCCTTAAATTTGAACAGCTTAAATATTTTATGTTATTTTGTAAAATAAACTTTAAAAAAACATAAAATGTCAACAATCAGATTTACTGCATTAAAAGAATTAAACAAACGGTCAATTAAAACAATTGAATTTCCTTCAAACAAAATTTCAGATTATTTCGGAACAAATGTTTTTGATCTTCAAAAAATGCAAAAACATCTTTCAAAAGAAGCATATGAAGGTGTAAAAAAATCAATTGAAACAGGAACCAGAATCGACAGAAGAATTGCAAATCAAATTGCTGCCGGAATGAAAGACTGGGCAATCAGTAAAGGGGCATCTCACTATACCCATTGGTTTCATCCTTTAACAGGCAATACAGCCGAAAAGCATGATGCATTTCTTAATATAGACCAAGACGGAAATTCTTTTGAACAATTTGACGGTGAACTTCTTGCACAACAAGAACCGGATGCTTCCAGTTTTCCTCACGGCGGATTAAGAAACACATTTGAAGCAAGAGGGTATACCGCTTGGGATCCGTCATCTCCTGCATTTGTTGTAGGTAAAACTTTATGTATTCCTACAATTTTCATTTCATACACAGGCGAAGCTTTAGATTACAAAACACCTTTGTTAAAATCTATTCAGGCGTTAGATTCTGCAGCAACTGATATTTGTAACTATTTTGATAAAAACGTAAATAAAGTAATTGCCAATTTAGGGTGGGAACAAGAATATTTTCTCGTTGACGAAGCACTTTACCGTGCAAGACCCGACCTTGCTCTTACCGGCAGAACTTTAATGGGGCATGCATCTGCTAAAGACCAACAGCTCAGCGATCATTATTTCAGTTCAATTCCCGAGCGTGTTTTAGAATACATGAAAGATTTTGAGATAGAAGCACACAAACTGGGAATCCCTATAAAAACAAGGCATAACGAAGTTGCTCCTAATCAATTTGAATGTGCTCCTATTTTTGAAGAAGTTAATTTAGCAAACGACCACAACCTTCTTCTTATGGAAATTATGAGAAAAGTTGCAATAAAACACAAATTTAAAGTTCTTTTTCATGAAAAACCTTACGGCGGAATTAACGGTTCCGGAAAACATAACAACTGGTCTTTGGCAACAGATACAGGAGTAAATCTTCTAAAACCCGGAAACACACCAAAAACTAATCTTCAATTTTTAACATTTTTAATAAATACGGTGAAAGCCGTAAAAGAGCATAGTGATTTATTAAGAGCAAGCATTGTTTCGCCGGGGAATCAACACAGACTAGGTGCAAATGAAGCACCTCCGGCAATTATTTCGGTTTTCTTGGGAAATAAACTGAATGAAATGCTAAATGATATTGAACAACGAATTCCGGATAAAAAAATGTCTCCCGATGAAAAAACAGAATTAAAACTTGATATCGGAAAAATACCGGAAATACTTCTTGATAATACCGACAGAAACAGAACTTCTCCCTTTGCTTTTACGGGAAATCGGTTTGAATTCAGAGCAGTAGGCTCAGCAGAAAATAATGCGGGCCCCATGATTGCTCTAAATACAGCAGTTGCAGACCAGCTAATAAAATTCAAAAAAGATGTTGATACTTTAACTGCAAAAAAGTTAAAGAAAGACGAAGCAATTTTGCAAATACTAAGAAAATATATCACAGAATCTAAAAACGTAAGATTTGAAGGAAACGGTTACAGCAACGACTGGGTAAAAGAAGCCGAAAGCAGAGGTTTAACAAATGTTAAATCCGCAGCAGAAGCATACAAAGCTTATATAAGCAAAAAAACTATAAATCTTTTTGAAAGGAATCATATTCTTAATAAAAAAGAACTGCAATCAAGATATGAAATAAAAATTTGTGAGTATGTTCAAAAAATACAAATAGAAGCAAGGGTTCTCGGTGATTTGGCAATAAACCATATTATTCCTACAGCAATTAGATATCAGAATACTTTGATTACAAGTGTTCGAGATTTAAAAGAAATAATTTCCGATAAAAAAGAATTTGAAAATTTAGCTCAAAGAAGAATTGATACAATTAAGAGGATTTCTGAGCATACAACATTTATAAGTATTAAAGTGCAAGAAATGATAAAAGAAAGAAAAAAAGCAAATATTATTAAAGATTGTGCAAACCGAATTGAAAATTACGAATATAAAGTGAAACCGTTTTTGTATGAAATAAGACTTCATATTGATAAACTTGAACTTATTGTTGATGATGAAATGTGGCCGCTTCCGAAATATCGAGAATTATTGTTTAACATATAAAAATGAATTTGTTTTTTGTACATTTATAAAATATTATGAACAAAACCAAACTCAAAATGAAAAAAATATGGTTATATTTTGCCTTAATTATAATGTTTTCTTGCGGAAATGAAACTGAAAAAAATATTGAAACAGATAAATCTATTGAATCGGATACCGTAAAAGTTATTGACCCGATTAAAGAAGATACAATTCAAGATGAGGTTTACGATAAGGAAAATCCTATAGACTCACTACTTAACTTTTGTGATGAAAATTTAAAAAATTCTTTACAATTATACATTTCATTAATTTCGGAAGATATAAAAAGCGAAGCACAAATAAGAAAAGCTTTTGAACTAAGGAAAAAGATATTATATAAACTGGATAATGCAGTTTCAAACTATCTTATTTCTAATAATGAAGATTACAATAATGAGCTTGAAGTTGCATTAAACTCAATAGGATTTCAAGGTGTTTATGCCGAAGGAATGTATATGACATTGGGTGTTTATCCTGTGCTTGAAGATGCAATTAGAAAAGTGGCATCGGATGAATTTAAACTTACTATAGATTTTTATAATGCCTTATCTGCATCAATCGGAGGCGAATATCCGTATGCTACAATGTCGGATGAAATGGAAGTTGTAAGGATAGGAGAAAAAATTCGTTCAGAATACCCGGATACCGACTCAATTAAAAATATTACCGAACACTTTATGCAAAATCTTTTTTGCTTTACGGATTTTCATGTTGTAGTAGATTCCAAAAACCGAGATTCTGCGTACATTGTATGGGGAACTGATGTATATATGTATCCCGGGATGTCAAGCAAATATAATTTTGAAGATTTTTATAAAAAGATGCCTGATTCAAAATACAGTAAAATAGTAAAATCTGTTTGTGATGCTCCGTCAATTATATATTCTGATGAAGGCAGCTCAATTTACCTTGTCGCAGTTCATGTTTTTGATAATTACAGCAGTGCAGAACAACAAATATTTGAATATTTTGAAAAGGGTATTGACATTCCGCACAGAATAATTATCAGAGAAAACGGAAATATTTCCTATGCGGTAGTTTATCGTTTTTTCTCAGAAAAGAAGAAAGCAAATGATGCTTTGAATTATATTAAACGAACAAATGAAAACGCTAAAATAATTACGATTGACCTTGCGGGTAATGTTGTAAATTAAAAAGCGTTTACAAGAAAATCAACAGAGCCGGGTCTGCCGTTTTTTAATACAACTGCAATAATTTTTGCTTTTATTATAAGTTTATTGTCACTTTTTCGGTAAATATCTTGTGAGAAGTTTATTTTTAAAGGTCCGTTTTGCTCAAAATTAAGTTTAGAAACAAATTCATCTCCGCTTTTTAAAGGAAGTTTATAGTCGATTTCAGCTCTGTACACAACAGGGTTAATCCCTTCTTCGTGAAGTTTTGCAAAATCAAGTCCTGCTGTTTTTATAAACTCATGCCTTGTATGTTCCAAATAATTTTGATAAACGGCATTATTTACAATCCCCTGAATATCACATTCGTAGTCGCGTACTTGCATTTCAAGTTGAAATTTGTATTTTTTCATCTTTTTTGAATTTGTTACGCTGTCTTTTAATTTCTTAATACTGCTCCTTCTCATTAGGGAAATCTTTAGAGCGAACATCTTTTACATAGTTTGATACCGCTCCTTTCATTTCGCTTGCTAAATCATGGTAGCGTCTTAAAAAACGAGGTGAAAATTCTTGTGTTATTCCGAGCATATCATGAACAACAAGAACTTGTCCGTCAACACCGCCGCCTGCTCCTATTCCTATAATAGGTATTTTTACGCTTTCGGCAACTTCTTTTGCTAATTGTGCCGGAATCTTTTCTAATACTATGGCAAAGCAACCTAATTCTTCTAATAATTTTGCATCTTTTCTTAATTGCTCCGCTTCTGCTTTATCTTTTGCTCTTACTACATAAGTTCCGAATTTATGTATTGACTGAGGAATTAATCCTAAATGTCCCATTACCGGAATTCCTGCAGATAATATTCTTACAACTGATTCTTTCACTTCTTCTCCGCCTTCTAATTTTACTGTATGTGCTCCGGTTTCTTTCATTATTCTTATTGCAGAATCCAATGCGTGTTTTGAATTGCCTTGATATGTTCCGAAAGGTAAATCAACAACAACCAAAGCTTTTTCAACTGCTCTTACAACAGATTTTGCATGATATATAATCTCATCTAAAGTAAGCGGTAAGGTTGATTCGTAACCTGCCATAACATTTGCTGCTGAATCTCCTACTAAAATTACATCAATGCCGGCTTGATCAATAATTTTTGCCATTGAATAATCATAAGCAGTAAGCATTGCAATTTTTTCATTCTTTGCTTTCATGGCTTGAAGCACATGAGTTGTTATTTTTTTTGCGGTTTTATGTATTGACATTATTTCAGCTTTTATAAATTTCAGAAAAATTAAAATGATTTATAAACAGTTGTTTGTTTTTCTGTATTATTTTGTTGTTTATATTCTTCAATATATTTGTTTAAAAATTTTCTTACTTTAATCGGTAACACATCTATAAATATTGCTTCTTTCGGATTATACGGATTATACACTAAGGGTTCACTCTCTTCATCATTCAATAATGACACAAGATGTGTTCGTACTGTTGCAATATATGTTTCTCCTGAAGTTGTTTTGAATTCATAAAAAAGTTTAAATATCGGTTTTAAGTTTTCGTCATCATCTGTTTTCTCACTTTTTGTTAATATTCCGAAAGCAATTTGTCCGTTTTTAATAATTTGAATATATTTAATTGTATTTCGGAAGACAAAAAATAAAAACCAACCGATAAAAATGAAAATAATAATAGGCAAAAAAACTAAAAAAGGTACGCTGCTTGAAACTGTAAAATTAAAAAATAAACAATTTCCGATTAAAATTATTAAAAATATAATTGTTTGCTTCAATCCTCCGAACAATAAGTTTAATTTTAGCGTAAAAAGAATTTTTCTGCTGTTTTTATCCTTTTTATATGTATAGTTCAACCTTCTTTTTTTGAACTTGCTTTTATGGTTATTTCTGCTTAACACAAAATAATTTTTAATCTTTTACTTCAGTTGATTTGTTTTCATCAGGTAAATAAACAATTTCTTCAATTGTATTTTCGTCAGCTTCCGTTAAAAAGTCCTTATTAAGTTGATTGTAAGAGGGTTTGTTGAGAAAAACTGCAATAAATACAATGCCGAACATATATAAAGGCTCATTTGTTTCATTCAAATAAAATGCAATTAACGAAATTAACGCAGCAAATTCTAAAACGGCAAATTTAATTATTACGGCAAACTGATATTTTTCTGTTTTGGTTTTCTCGCTTGCTTCTTTTTTTAACCGTTTCTTAATTATATCGTAAATTTTAAAAGTTGCCGGAATTGCAGATATCGAAATAATATATGAAAGATATAAAAAGCCTATATCAGAAGAGTCGAAAGATTGGCTGAGTTTTTTCGGAACAAGAACAAAAAAAGTAATTCCGAAAATAGCAACTAATTCAAAAATAAAGAATATCCAAACATAATTAAGAACCTTTATTTTATTGTTTATATATCTGTTATTATTCATCTAATTTATATCAATAAGTTTTATTTCAAATATTAAAGTTGTAAAGGGCGGAACTATTTTTTCAAAACCGAATTCTCCGTAGGCATATTTTGATGAGGTAATAAGTTTTATTTTATCGCCTTCTCTCATTTTTAAAATTGCTTTATCCCATGCGGGGATAACATCTCCTTGTCCTATTAAAAATTTAACGGGTTCTCCTCTGTCAACTGAGGAATCAAAAACCTGACCGTTAATTAATTTCCCGGTATAATGAACTGTTGCTGTTTTTCCTGCACTTGCTTTCTTTCCTTTTCCTTTCTCGAGTTGTATTATATATAAACCGTCTTCTGTAGGAGCTTCTGTAATGTGCTCATTTTTAGTGTATTCTTTCAACAGAGCAGATTCTTGGTATTCTGCTTCAAGTAAATATTGCCTGTATTCTTTATTTAACTCTTCTTCGCTTACAGATTTATTAATTTTAACTTCAAATTTGAATGTTTCATCTTTTTTTACAAAATTCGGAATCTGCTTTTTCATTGTTTCTTTATAAAAATTTTGGGCAGGTATTAAAAAAACAGCACTGTCACCTATATTTAACATAGTAATTGCTTCCTGAAATAAACCTCCGGTTTCGGGGTTCAACACTTGAACACGAAATTTACCGGGCAATGTTTCTGAATCAAAAATTAAAGAATCATTTTGGTTAAAATATCTTAGTTTCAAATCTAAAATTTCATCTTCTTTAACTGTCAAATTTGTATTTTCTTTGGTAATTATTTTGTATTCAAAACCGGATTCATGTTTTTTATAACTCTCTGAATTATCACAAGAAAATAACAAAAGAATTATTGCAGACACAAAAAAAACAATTTTTATCAAATTCATACTTCTTTTATAAAGTAAAAGGCAAATATAAAACTATATATAATTAAAAAAACACATACGATAAAAAACAAATAACAGATATGAGTAAACTACTTTCGAGTAATTTCAATTATTTCATTTAATCTTTTATTTCTTCTTTCTGTTCGTTTTTGCCTTGCAATATCTACGGCATTTTTATATCCGCCTGTGTAATATCTCAAAAACCAAGGGGAAACACTTATTAAGGAATCGTACCAAGCATATCTGATAAGCATATCTGTGCCGATTGCTGCAAATACCGCAACCAGCAAAAAGGAATTTATTGCATTTTTATAATCGCCGGCATATAATTGTCCGCTGCCCGGAACTATTAAACTAAAAATCCCGGCAATTTTAGGATTCGGTCTTTCAAAATACTTTTTTTTCTTAAAAAGTTCAGATACTTCCGATTTTGCCATTATCGCCGTATCGTTTAAAGAATTTATAAAGAACTCTTTAGATTTTTCGTAATTTGTTTGTGCATAATAAATAATACCGAGATAAAAGTTCTTCCTTTTTATTTCTTCGGAAATATTAGTTTCTTCTGATGTAAGTATCATTAATTCCGCATCATTATATTTGCCTGAAAATATTAAACAATCAATTTTTTTATATATTAATTCTTGTATATTTTGTTTAGTTGAACTATATACAAAAGCAGAATCATATAAATTTAGAGCATTTTTATAATCATTTTGCATAAAATAAGCATCTCCGCATTTTTCAAAAACTTCCGATTGTTTTATTTCAGAAAAAAAAATTACTCTTTTTAATAATTCAATTGTTGTTGAATATTCTTTTTTCGAAAACATTTTATCAGCCAAAATGATAGTTTCGTCAATATTTTGAGCATAAATATTTAATTTTAATAAAAATATTAAAAAAAGAAGTATTACTTTTGTTGTTATGCTATGTGCTGATTGTGTTTGCATTACATGATATTGCAGATGTGTAAAAGTGTAAAATTAAAAAAATAAATAAAATAAATGCAGTTTTTATTTTTGTTTTCATAAAATTAACTTACATTTGTCAATGAGTTTAAATACTCATAAAGTGTTTTTTTCATAGTAAGTTTTAGGTTAGTTGTTAAGGCGGAATTTTTATTCCGCCTTTTTTATTTTAAAGCGTTGATTATAAGATGGATATACATAATCACAAATTGTTGAGATTTTCAGAAACTCCTTTCTTCAACCTGATGCAAAGAAGGATTCAAAGAGTATTAATCGTTTGCAGCGAATATGATACATTTACATTAGAAGTTGACGGAAGAATTGAAGAACAAATTTTTAATGAATATGTATCTTTAAATCTCAGTAATCCTCCGAGGTTTAAGCATGTTAATACAGCAGAGAAAGCTTTGAAAGAAATTCATAAAAGCTATTACGACCTTATTATTACAATGTTGAATGTGGGCGAAAAATTTGATGCTTTCGGTTTTGCAAAAGAAATTAAAAAGAAACATCCGAACAAGCCGGTTGTTGTTCTTACCCCTTTTTCAAGAGAAGTTTCGCTGTTATTGGAAAATGAGGATTTAAGTGCTATCGATTATGTTTTCAGTTGGCTCGGAAGTGTTGATGTTATACTTGCTATTATAAAACTTCTTGAAGATAAAATGAATATCGAGAAAGATATAAAATCAGGTGTGCAAGTTATTTTATTGGTTGAAGATTCTGTAAGATACTATTCGGGTTACCTGACAAATATGTATAAAACTCTGCTTGTTCAATCAAAAAAGTTTATGACGGAAGGTTTAAATGAACATCAACAAATGATTAGAATGAGAGGGCGACCGAAAATATTATTAGCAAAAAATTATGAAGAAGCAAACATACTTTATAAAAAATATAAATCAAATATTCTTGGTGTAATTTCAGACACAAAATATCCCCGAAACGGAAAAATAGACCCGAAAGCAGGGGTGAAGTTTTTGAAGAAAATAAAATCGGATAAAATATATATGCCTCTTCTTCTTCAATCTTCGGATATTAAAAACTCTGAAAAAGCAAAAGAAATAAAAGTAGGTTTCATACATAAATATTCAGAGAATTTAGCTGCAGAGCTTATAAATTTTATGAACACATATTTTGCTTTCGGTGCATTTGAATTTAAAAATCCGAAAACAAAAGAAGTTATAAAAAGAACTTTAAACTTAAAAGAACTGCAATACAGTATCTTTGATATTCCCGATGATTCTTTTGAATACCATATATCAAGAAACCATCTTTCCAAGTGGCTGTATGCAAGGGCATTATTCCCTATTGCCGAATTATTTGCGGGTTTGTCGAAGCAAGATTTTGCCGATGATATTAATAAGATAAAAAAGTTCATTTACGAAAATATCTCAAACTACAGACAATCGAGTTCAAGAGGTGTTATTGCTGAATTTAACAGAAATAATTACGACAATTCATTAATTTTTTCCAGAATAGGGAAAGGGTACTTAGGCGGAAAAGCAAGAGGTTTGGCATTTTTAGACAAATTAATAAAGCAACACTCGGAACTTGATAATTATGAAAATATTATAATAAAAATTCCGCAGACCGTTGTGCTGAGTACTGAGATTTTTGATAACTTTATGCTTGATAATGACTTATATGCATTTGCATTATCTAAAAAGAGCAATGAGGAAATCTTAGATAAATTTATAAATGCAAATTTAAGAGATGATACAAAAGATGATTTAAGAGTTTTCTTGGAAGCTGTTGAATTTCCTATTGCCGTTCGATCATCAAGCGTGTTGGAAGACTCACATTACCAGCCGTTTGCAGGTGTATTTGCAACTTATATGCTGTCAAATTCTGCTGATTCGGAAACAAATCTCTCTCAACTGTTAACAGCTGTAAAATCTGTTTATGCATCTGTTTTTTATAAAGAAACAAAAGCATATATGAAAGCAACAAAAAACCTCATTGATGAAGAAAAAATGGGAATTGTTTTACAAGAAGTTTGCGGGAACAGATATGAAAACAGATTTTATCCGACAATTTCCGGTGTTGCTCGTTCAGTAAATTTCTATCCTGTCGGAGACGAAAAAACTGAAGAGGGAATTGTAAATGTTGCCCTCGGTTTAGGAAAACAAATTGTAGAAGGAAAAAGAACATTGAGATTTTCTCCCGAACTTCCGAAAAAAGTTCTGCAATTATCTTCTCCGGAAACAGCTCTGAAAGAAACCCAAAAAACATTTTTTTCTCTTAACTTAACTCCCGAAAGTTTTGTGCCTTCAACAAACGACAGTATTAACTTTGAAGTACACAGAATAAAACAAGCAGAAAAAGATGAATCGATTTATGATATTTCTTCTGTTTATGATTTTGAATTTAATGTGCTTAAAGTAGGCAAAATGTATGAAGGAAAACGTTTGATAACTTTTGCAAATGTATTGAAATATGATTCATTTCCGTTAGCAAACATTATTAAAGATGTACTGAGAATTTGCCAGCAAGCAATGAATAACCCGGTTGAAATTGAGTTTGCCGCAAATTTAACACCTGATAACGGACAACTGAAACAGTTTAATTTGCTTCAAATAAGACCGATTGTAGAAGAAGTCCTTAATGATGAAATTGACTTCTCCGATATAAAAAAAGAAGATTCTGTTATTTTTTCTGAAACTTCATTGGGGCACGGAATAATAAAAGGTATAAAAGATATTGTTTATGTAAAACCTGAAAGCTTTGATTCCGTTAATAATAAAAAGATTGTTGATATAATTGCGAAAATTAATTCGGGATTTACAGAAAATGACAGCAATTATATTTTATGCGGTCCGGGAAGGTGGGGTTCAAGCGACCCGTGGTTAGGAATACCGGTTGTTTGGTCCCAAATTTCGGCAGCAAGATTAATTATTGAATCGGGACTTGAAAATTATCAAATTGAACCCAGCCAAGGAACCCATTTTTTCCAAAATTTAACATCATTTAAGATAGGTTATTTTACAATTAACCCTTTCAGAAATGACGGTTTTTGGAATTTAGAATATTTGGATCAATTTGATGCCGTTTATGAAGATGAGTTTGTAAGACATGTTCGTTTTGATAAAGACTTAATTATTAAAATTGACGGCAAACAGAGCAAAGGAGTTGTTTTAAAACCGGAATAAACTATAATGAAACTTGCAGAACGTAATTTTGACAATGAATTTGAATTTATAACTTCACGAAGCAGCGGAGCCGGCGGTCAGCATGTAAATAAAACAAATTCAAAAGTTGAACTGCGTTTTAATGTTTTAAATTCAAAATTACTTTCGTATGAAGAAAAAGAATTGTTACAAAAAAATATCCCAACAAGAATAAATAAAGACGGAATACTGCAAATTGTTTCTCAGAAATCAAGAAGTCAAATTAAAAACAAAAAAGATTGCATTAAACGATTTTATGAACTTCTTGAAGTGGGGCTTAAAATTCCCAAAAAAAGAAAGAAAACGAAACGCTCTATAAATTCAATTCTCAAAAGATTGAAAAATAAAAAAAGGCAATCGGAGAAAAAAGAAAATCGAAGAAAGGACTTTATTTAGAGCCGGGGGTTATTTATTCGAATAAAACCGTTTCTTTAAAAATAACGAAACATTAACCAACGCGATTAACACCGGCACTTCAACCAAAGGCCCGATAACACCCGTAAAAGCTTGCTGAGAATTTAATCCGAACACGGCAATAGCAACTGCAATTGCTAATTCAAAATTATTGCCGGTTGCCGTAAATGCAATAGATGCGTTTCGTTTATAGTCAATTTTCATTGCTTTTGCGATAAAAAAACTGACAAAAAACATCAGTCCGAAATAAATAATTAACGGAACTGCAATTTTTAAAACATCAAAAGGAATTTTAACTATTAAATTGCCTTTAAGGCTGAACATCAGCACAATAGTTGCAAGTAGTGCAATAAGTGTAATCGGTGAAATAAACGGAATGAACTTTCTGTTATACCAATTTTCTCCTTTATATTTAACAAGTAAAGTCCTGCTTAAAAATCCGGCAATAAACGGAATTCCCAAATAAATTGCAACCGACTTTGCAACTTCATAAATAGAAATATCAACATCAAAACTTTTTACACCAAAATATTTCGGCAAAACCGTAATAAACAACCATGCATAGAAACTGTAAGTAAGCACCTGAAAAATACTGTTTAAAGCTACTAATGCAGCTCCGTATTCTTTGCTTCCTTTTCCTAAATCGTTCCAAACCAAAACCATTGCAATGCAACGTGCTAAACCTATTAATATCAGTCCTGACATATAACCGGGTTCATCTCCGAGAAAAATTATTGCTAAAAAAAACATTAATATCGGACCGATAACCCAGTTCAAAACAAGTGATAATGACATCACTTTTGCATCTTTAAAAATTGAAGGAATTAATTTATAATTTACTTTTGCCAAAGGCGGATACATCATTAATATTAAGCCTATTGCAATAGGAATGTTTGTTGTTCCCGAAGATGCCGAATCAATAGTTTCGGATATACTCGGAAATAAATATCCGATACCAACGCCGATTAGCATCGCAGAAAATATCCATATAGTAAGAAATTTGTCTAAGAATTTTAATCTTGTTTTCATGTCCTGTTTCAAAACATACAAAATTACAATAATTAGTATTTATTTTATAAATTAATATTTATTTTCCTTAAAAACTTTATAAGATGCCTCAACATATTTCTTCTCATTTGATGCGATTTCTTGTATTTATATTGTTTTTTTTAGTAACTGTAAAATCAGGTTTTGCACAGTATTCTGAACCAAAAGTAATTTCGGCAAATAAAATAAGCGAAAAAATAAAATTTGACGGACAGCTTAATGATTCTATATGGCAGAAAATTACACCTGTCAATAATTTTACGCAAAGAGATTTAAACTTCGGGGAACCGGTTACGGAAAAAACAGAAGTTTCTGTTGCTTATGATAAAGATAATCTATATTTCGGAATTTGGTGTTATCAAAAAACTAAAATTACGGCAAAAAATATGAACATTGATTTTGATTACGAATCGGATGATAATTTTCAAATAATGATAAGCCCTTTTAACGACAGCAGAAGCGGATATCTTTTTATTATTAATCCGAATGGTGCAAGAGCAGATATTCAGATTTTTGGAATTGAAGACGGAAACGAGGATTGGAACGGAGTTTGGGATGCTAAAACTACGATTACAACAGATGGTTGGTTTGCAGAAGTTGTGATACCGTTCAGCACATTTCAATTTAAAAAAGGAAACAACTTAAATTGGGCAATTAACTTTGAACGAGATATTGTTTCAAAAAATGAACAAGCACTTTGGCAAGGCTGGTCACGCGATAATTCAATTTTTGCTGTTGTAAAAGCAGGCACTTTAATAAATCTTACAGATATTTCTTATGCAAAACATTTTGAACTAAAGCCGTATATGCTTACCGGTTGGCATTATGATGACGTTGAAGGAAACGATTATCCGATTAAAATCGGCGGGGACTTAAATATTAACCTTACTCCGACTTTGAAATTAAATTTAACAAGTTTTACCGATTTTGCACAAGTTGAAGCAGACAGGATTCCGGTTAACCTTTCTCGATTCAGTGTTTATTATCCCGAAAAAAGACAATTTTTTCTTGAAAGTTCGGATATTTTCAGTTATTACTTAGGCGACAGAAACAGTGCGTTTTATTCTCGCGAAATAGGTATAGAAGAAGGACAATCTGTTCCAATAATTGCCGGTGCCCGCTTATTCGGTAAAGTCAAAAAAAGTAATATCGGGTTCTTAAATATTCAAGAAGCAAATATTGATACAATCCTTACAAAGAATAATATTATTTTCAGATATAAACATGATATCGGCAAACAATCATACATCGGCGGTATTTTTACGAATGTTTTTGATAATGAACATTCAAACCAAGTCATCGGAATTGATGCAACCTACCAAACGTCTAACTTTTTAAAAGATAAAAATTTTACAATCGGTGCAAAACTTACAACAAGCACAGAAAATTTTGAATTACAAGAAGATGCATTTACTTACCGCATTTTTTCCGACTATCCGAATGATTTGATTGACAATTATATGGCATTCGGAACTATGCAACGAAATTTCAACCCGGAATTAGGATATATAAGAAGAAGCGATTATGATTCATATACTTGGTATTTTAGATTAACACCGCGTGTTTTTAATAAATACGGAATTAAACGGCTGATTTTAAAACCTTGGGGATTTACGCTTTATAATACACATTCAACAGGTGAACTCGAAAGTTTTCATAATGAAACTCGCCCTTTCGGAGCAATTCTTAATTCGGGAGAACGATTTGAATTCAATTTCATACAAAATTATGACAGAATTGATGATGCTTTTGAGTTAACGGATGAAATTTCAATACCTACAGGAAAATATTGGATGTATAATTATGAAATACAGCTTGAAACATATAATGCACGTCGAATATGGAGTGAATTATTATATAATTGGGGCGGATTTTATACAGGCACAATCAGAACGCTTGAATTGTCTTTAGGCATTAATATCAATAAACATTTTAACTTGAATGCCGATTATTCATGGAATGAAGTTAAACTTGCCGAAGGAAAAATTATTACGCATGAAATAGCTTCGTATTTGAATTATGCTTTTACTACGAAATTGAATTTTTCTCTTTTCGGGCAATTTAACAGCCTGGACGAACTTATGATTTATAATATTCGCTTTCATTGGATTCCGAAAGTCGGTTCTGATTTATATTTTGTTTATAACATCGGCTATGAAGAACCGATTAAACAAATTGAATATCTTAAACCTCAAACAACGGGAGCAGTTGTTAAAATAATTTACAGATTAACTTTTTGATATAATGTTTATTATTTTCAGTCATCGAGGGTGGGAGCAAAGCCCCTAATCTATTATCAGTTTTATTCCGAAAGATAAAATATGTGCTTTTAATCCTGTAATTCTTTCATAATAACTATAGTTTAAACTTACACTTTTTAAAGCGATTTTCCATATATGTTTTTCGGTTAATATATCTGTGTATTTTATTCCGAACCCATATTGAGTTGAAGTAAACTCAGATAAATCAAAATCTGACGTATAAAACTCTTCGGTTGATTTATGTTGCTCAAAAGGAGCAAAATAGTCAGCAGCTGTTTGTGTATAGAATCTGTAATTAGGATAAAACGTAAACTTAGTTCCTATTTTAACGGGCAACTCAATATTAAACGTGTTTGAGCTTATTCCCCAGTCATCATAATAATAGCGATAGTATGTTCGCAGAACAAGAAATTCATTAATAAAATAATTTAAGCGAACACCTGCCGGAATTTTTGTTCGGCTTTTCGGAAGTCGTTCAATATCGTCTGCCAATTGAAATACATCTATGTTGCTCGGATCTGTATAGTTATTAATGCTTAACGGATTTCCTATATAAAAGTTTTCAGAATCGGAAAAATAAACTCTTTGCATAGGGTTTGCCAACCATCCTTTTTGAATAACAACATCTGAGAATAAAGATATTTGCATACGCTTACTTAGAATTTGAGAAAAACTGAAAGATAATGAGTAGGTATTTCTTCCGTTGTTTTCGATAAGAGTGTTGTTTGTCGGAGCCCAGACGTTTAAGCCGGTTTTATCAATGATATTTCCTTTAGCGTCTAAAATATCAACACCGTTAAAAATATCGGCATTTAAATCTCCGTTGTTTTTTATATATGTTTTTATTTCTATCGGATATTCGGGTCTCCATTGATCCAGAAATATATTTGCAACAAAATTTAATTCTGTATTTTTATTGTTAAACAATCGGACATACCCAATACTGCCGCCCACGGAAGTATAGTCGTATTCATTTGCAAAGCTTAAATTGGTGCTGTATATATTGTTTCTGTTGTCGGAATAATGGCTGTATCCGATTATACCGTTTACCCAAACATCTTCTTTTGATGCTCCGGAAGATTCAACCCACGGAGTTCCCGTAGTTGAACCGGTTAGGTTAGTTGCCTTTTTATCATCGTCGTCGTCATCTCCCGATGCTCCCGTAAACGGATTTAAATTACTTGATGATGCTGAAGTATATGCTGAAATTGTTGCATCAATAGTCATAATATCATCATCATTTAAAGGTATAGCTATATTAATGTTTTCAGCAAAATCATCTAAGCGTTCTGTTCCGATACCTCCGGTAACAGCTGCATTATTACCGTTTTGCGTATAAAAACTCGACAGCATATCAATTTCAACATTTTCGAGAACTCTTTTCTTATATGTAAATGTTGAATCTTTCTTATTTTGTGCAATTGCTGCAAAAGGAAGGCACAGAAATATGTATATTATTACTCTCATTTTTCTTTTATTTTAATTACATCCGCATCCGCCGCCGGATTTTCCGCCGTTTGCTCCTGAAGCACCTTCTCTGTAAACTTGAAAAGTTGTTTCAAATTTCTTTGACTTTCTGTCTGTCAAAGCCATATCAGGATCATTAATGTTCATTTTTTCATATTCTTTTATAACCGTGCAGGAAGTTAAAAAAGAAGCGAAGAAAAGAATTATAAGAACTTTATTTTTCATTTATTTTTATTTTTTCAGATGTATGTATTTTTCCGCTGTCGTCAATTATTATGCATTCAATATCAGGCAATTGATTTATTATGTTTAAGCCTGTTTCGGAGCCCGTTACAAATATAGAGGTTGCTAATGCATCTGCTAATTCTGCACTCGGAGCAAACACGCTTACGCTTATAATTCCCGTTGCAGGATAACCGGTTTTAGGATCAATAATATGTGAGTATCGTTTTCCGTTGAACATTACAAATTTTTCATAATCTCCGGATGTTACAACAGCTCTGTTTGAAATAGGTAAAACAGCAAATGCTTTTTCTTTATTTAACGGATTTGTTATTGCTATTGTCCAATCGTTACCTCCGGGTTGTTTTCCCCATGTGTTCATATCGCCCGAAGCATTAATAATTCCTGCATTAACACCTTTTGAAATAAGTAATTTTTTTGCTTTATCGGCTGCATACCCTTTGCCGATTGCTCCGAAGCCAATTTTCATTCCTTTTAACCTCAAATAAACGGTTTGTTCTTTTTTGTTTATTATAATATTTTCAAATCCGACTTTAGAAACGGAATTATTTATTTCGGTTTTCGAAGGAAATTGCTTCATTAGTCCGTCAAATTTCCAAATTCTATCCATTGAAGCATAGCTTATATCAAATGCCCCGTCTGTTAATTTTGAAATTATAAGAGATCGCTCAATTAAATCAAATAATTCACTGCTGACTTTAACCGGCTTAATACCTGCGTATTTGTTTATTTTTGATGTTTCGGAAGTGCTGTCCCAAGAAGATATTATTTTTTCAATTCTTGATATTTCATTTATTGCAGAGCTTATGTATTCGTTTCCGAGTACAGGGTTTTCGGCAACTACGGTAATGTCGAAACGACAGCCCATCAATTTTATTTTTTTATGGAAAATTTCCTGAGATTGCAGTAAACTCACATAAAAAACAAAAAATATTAATGCAAAACAGCGTTTCATCAGAAATTAGGACTAAAAAGATGTTAAAATTTTAATATACTCTGCCGGTGTAACCTTTTTGTATCCGGTTGTTCCCAAAACCTTTTCTTCACAATTCAATATAACTACAAATGGAAAAAAACCTTGTTTATTATATTTTTCTGCAAGTAGATTATTCTTTTCTTGTAACTCTTTCGGTAACTGATTCTTTTTTCTTCTCGGAAAATCAGCTTTTACTAATACAAAATTATCTTTTGCATAATTCTTGAAAACTTCCGAACTCCAAATTTCTCGGTCTAACTTGATACACGGAGCACACCAATCAGAACCTTGAAAAACTAAAATTATTGTTTTATTTTCATTTTTTGCAGTTATTTTTGCTGAGTCAAGGTCAGTTTGCCACTCTTGTGCGTTTAGTTGCGGCATCAAAAGTGAAGTTAATAAGGCAATAATTATTATTCTCATATTCATTTAATATATTAGGTAATTATTTCAAGACAAACCATTTTTTCTGAACTCGCATTACTTGTTCGATAACATCTCTCACACAACCTTTTCCACCGTCTTTATCAGAAATATAATGAGCAATATTTTGAATTTCTTCAACAGCATCAGCCGGGCAAGTTGCTAAGCCGGATGCTTTCATAGGTTCAAAGTCAGGAATATCATCACCCATATAAAGAAGTTCTTCGGGTTTTAAACCATATTTCATGTAGAAATCTTCATAATCTTCGATTTTATCATGCGAACCCAAGTAAATATCCGTTACACCGAGTCCCTGAAATCGAGTTTTTACAGAAACAGAAGTCCCTCCGGTAATAATTGCAACAATAAATCCTTTATCAACTGCAGTTTTTACGGCAAACCCGTCTTTCACGTTCATGTGTCTGGTCAGTTCGCCGTCAGTATGTAAAACCATATCTTGCGAAAAAACACCGTCAACGTCAAAAACAAATGCTTTTATATCTTTTAATTTTTCTTTAAAGTTATCCATTATTATTTATATTCTTACTAATTAAATTGTAAATTTCCTGTAAATTTTTATTTTCGCTAAGAAGTTTAATGTGCATATCTGTTACTTCTTTATCATTCCTTATTGCCGGACCTGTTTGAGATTTTGAAGGGCTGTTTTTTTGAATTTTAGCAACAGTTTCATTAATTAAAGGCAGCATAATATCAAAATTAATTTGTTTATCTTTCAATATTTCTTCGGCAATTGCAAACATTCTGTTTGAGAAATTATTTGCAAAAACTGCTGCAAGGTGAATATATTTTCTTTGTTCAGAATTAATTTTCCTCACATCTTCACTAATTTGAAAAGCATATTTGCTTAATCTGTTATAATTAAATCCTGAATTTGCCTCTAAACATAAAGGAATGTTTTTGAAATTTGCTTGTTTAAATTTAGAAAAAGTCTGTAAAGGGTAAAATATGCCGTAATTTGCCGATAAATTTTTAAGAACATCCATTGAAATACTTCCGGCAGTGTGCACAACAAAATTATTGTTTATTTTTTCTTTCAGAGTTTTATTTTGAACAATTTCTGAAATTGCATTATCACTTATTGAAATAATATATAAATTTGCATTAGGTGTAATGTTGTTGAAATCAGACGAGTATGAGGCTTGTAGTTTGTCGGCAAGTAATTTTGCGGAATTTTCTGTTTTGCTGTGTATATGTATTTCTGCACCAACTTTTTCTTTTAAAACTTTTGCAATATTTGTTGCAACATTTCCTGCACCTATAATTACAATCTGATTATTTCCCATTATCTGTTGAATTAATAATATCTCAAAAGTATCATTTTATAAACAAACAAAAACATCCGATATTATAATTTACCGGATGTTTTTTGAAATTATTTATTGAAATTAACTTTCTTGAATAAATTTCTTAAATGCTTCATTTAATTTCGGTACTACTTCAAATGCGTCTCCTACGATACCGTAATCTGCTGCTTCAAAGAATGGTGCATCTGCATCTGTGTTAATGCAAACTATTATTTTTGAGCCGTTTACGCCTGCAAGATGTTGTACTGCTCCGGATATGCCTATGGCAATGTATAAATTTGGGGCAACAACTTTTCCGGTTTGTCCGACATGTTCATCGTGCGGTCGCCAGCCTAAATCACTTACGGGGCGAGAACAACTGATTCCTGCACCTAAAATATCTGCCATTTCTTCAATCATTCCCCAATTATCAGCAGCTTTTAACCCTCTTCCTGCAGATACAAGAATATCAGCATCCGTAACGGATAATTTACCCGAGCTTTTAACAACTTCAATCGGTTTAACGGCATAAGCTCCTTCCGAAATTTCTGCTTTAAAATCTTCAACTTCAATATAAGTTGATTTTTCAACTATTTTATATGAATTTTGAGATAATGTAATAACTTTAATGTCTGAATTTACAACAACATCAGCAAAAGCTTTTCCTGAATATGCTCTTTTCTTAACAGTAAAAGGAGACAAAGATGAAGGAGCTGCAACTGCTCCGGCAACAAGACCTGCATTCATTCTAACAGCTAATCTCGGAGCAATTGCTCTTCCTGACGGATTGTTTCCGAAAATAATTACATCTGCGGAATTATTTTTTGCAACTTGCTCAATTGCAGCTGTGTATGCTTGTGCCGAGAAATCTTTTAACTCGTCATTTAAAACTTTTACTGCTTTTTTTGCCCCGTAATTTCCGAGTTCTTTTAAAACTGCTTCCTCAACATTCCCGATTGTTACGGCAACGGCTTCTGTTCCTTGTTGATTTGCTATTTCAGTGCCGTATGACACTAATTCATAGGATGATTTTTTAAACTTACCGTCGTAATTTTCTGTATATATTAATACTGCCATTTTTTTCGATTTTAGAATTTAAATAAACTAAATTGCTTTTGCTTCTTCGTGAAGTAATCTTACCAGTTCTTCAACATTATCGGGAGAAACCAATTTGCATTCAGGTTTTGCTTCCGGCAGATAATGTTTGATTACCTCGGTCATGTTATTTTGATCAACAGGTTCAACAACTTCTAAGCTTTTTCTTCTTGCCATCATTATACCTCTCATATTGGGTATTCTCGGTTCAACGGCAAACCCTTTACCTGCACTAACTACAAATGGAAAACTTGCTTCGAGAACTTGCTTTCCGCCTTCTATTTCTTGTTCTAATTTAACTTTATCACCGTCAATTTCAAATAATGATGCTCCGGAAACAGAGGGTAATCCAAGAAATTCAGCAATCATTCCTTCGGTTTGCCCACCGTTATAATCAATTGATTCTTTTCCTGTTACAACTACGTCATATTCTCCTTTTTTGAAAACTTCTGCAATTTGTTTTGCAACGAAAGCAGCATCAGTAGGTTCGGCATTAATTCTGATTGCCTCATCAGCTCCCATTGCCAATGCTTTTCTTAAAGTTGCTTCTGTTTCAACTGAACCGACATTAACAGCCGTAATGTGCATATCTGTTCCTGCATCTTTTAAATCTAATAATCTGGTTAAAGCCAGTTCTTCATAAGGTCCTACAATATACTGAATATCAGTTGTGTCAAATTTAGTGTCTTCGTCAGTAAATTTAACCTTTGAGGTCGTATCCGGAACGTGTCCGATACAAATAAGTGCCTTCATATTATAATTATTTTATTGTTATTTAATTAAGCTAAAAAATCTTATGCAAACATAATAAATTTTATTTATTTTTCAAAGGAAAATAAATAATTAATGTGTGCAAAAATAAAAACCGTTTATCAAAAAAAGACAAACGGTTCTATGTTATAAAAAATAAACAGATAAATTATTCTGTAATAGCTGTGTTTTCATCACCTGATAGTTTAGCTTTTAAAGCTGCTAATGCATCAGAACCGCTTCCGGCAGTACTTTCTAAAACGCTGTCAATTTCTTCATCAATACTTTGATTTTCGAAGGCAATATCAGCATAAGATTCTGCCAAAGCTTCATCTTGTTCAACTTTTTCTCTCATTCTTTCAAGCATTGCAACTGTTCCGTCAGCATCTATATTTGCTAATTGTTTATTAACAGTTTTTGTTGCTTTGCTTACTTTTGCTCTTGCTTTAAGTATTTTTGCTTCATTTTCCCATTGACGAATATGTTTTTTCAGTCTGTCAATAGTTGAATCTAATTTTGCAACTTGAGCATCATAAGTTTTTTGAGTTTTAAGAGAAGTTTGAAGGTTTTGTCCTGCTTGTTCTTTTTCTTCCAAAGAGGCTGTTGCTAAACGATCAGCTTCTGAAGGGTCGATTGCACCTTTTTCGGCACGTTTAATTAAAGCAATTGCTTTGTTTTCATACTCTGTCATTTTATTACGGTATTTATTTGCATCATTTTTTGCACGAATTGCTAATGCCTTAACTTCAGCTAATGCTTTAATGCTTTCATCTAATTTTCCTTTCATGTCACGAATACCTTGTTCGGTCATTTTTACCGGATCTTCTAAATGGTTTAGTGCTGCATTTGCTTCTGCTTGTCCGATTTTAAATAGTCTTCTGAAAAATCCCATTTTTATTATATTTTAAAGTTTATAAATATTTTTCCTCAAAGATGATAAAAAAAAGATTAAATGCCAAAAATTTTGGCAGTGAAAATAAAATTAACAGTTATCTTCTTTCCTTTTAATTCTGAAAACGCCTCTGCCTATTGCAATAATTTTTTCTTTATCGTCAGAATGATAAATTTTCATTTCGGTAACAATTGACCTGCGTCTTTTACTCAGAACATATCCTTCGGCAATAAGGTCTTTGGCTTTGCCGGGTCGTAAATAATCAATACGCATATCAATTGTTGCAACATCATCATCAGGAGAGGTCATATATGTCATTGAAGCAACACCGCCTGCAAGGTCAACGGCTGTTGCCGTATATCCGCCGTGAAGTCGCTTTGTTCTGGGGTCACCAATAAATTCATCTCTGTACGGAAAAAGAAGTTTGACAAAGCCTTCGTCAATTTCTAATACTTTGACACCGATAAATTTTGCCATCGGTATTTTTTGTTCAACAACTTCTATAAATATTTTTTTTATAAAATCTTCCATAAGTTATTTTTTTCCGTAATAAACAGAAGAAATTCCGAATGTCAGTTTTTTTTCAGATGTATTTTTAAAACCTGACTTTTCCATTTTTTTAATAAATCTTTCTCCGTAAGGAAATGCATCTACAGATTCCGGTAAATAGGAATATGCAGACATGTCTTTTGAGAATAATTTGCCTACCGACGGTAAAATTCGTTTAAAATAGAAATTGTAAAGTTGTTTAACGGGAAATTTCTCAGGTCGTGAAAATTCTAAAACGATAAGTTCTCCTTCGGGTTTTAAAACTCGGTACGTTTCATTAATTCCTTTTTGCAGGTTTTCAAAGTTACGAACACCGAAAGCAACGGTCACGGCATCAAAATAATTATCCGGAAAATTTATTTGCTCGGAATCTCCTTCTTGAAATTCAATAATTTCATTTAATTTCTTTTTTAAAACTTTTTCTTTACCGACTTTTAACATCCCGGTTGATATGTCGATACCGATTATTTTCTCAGGTTTTAAGCTTTTATTAATTCGGACTGCAAAATCTCCCGTGCCGGTGGCAACGTCAAGTATTATTTTCGGTTGTGATTTTTTTAATAATCCGATTGATTTTTTTCTCCAAATTTTATCAATATTAAAAGATAAAAAATGATTCAGGAAATCGTATTTAGTAGCAATATTGTTGAACATTTCGGCAACTTGCTTCTTTTTTCCTTTATCGGAATTTTTATACGGTAATATTGTTTCTGCTTTATTCAAAGTTCTTTTTTTTTATTTTGCTATCCAAAAACCGAAATATACAGCTGCTAATCCAAGAATTAAACTGACTCCGACATACATAAAAGATAACATAAATTGCTGAGATTGTAAGAAATTAAAATTTTCTAAGGCAAATGCGGAAAATGTTGTGAACCCGCCGCAAAAACCTACGGCTAAAAACAGCTTCCAATTAGAAGACATCATTGCTCCTTTTTCAAACAGCCCTAATATAATTCCTATTAAAAAACTTCCGATTATATTAACGAAGAATGTTCCTATGGGATGAGTTGAATCAAACAATTTAACCATTATTTGGTTTGAACCGTATCTCATAACACTACCCAAAAATCCGCCGGTTCCTATAAGAAGCATATTTTGTAACATGAAATGTAAATTTTATTTTGCCGGCAAAGATAACAATTATAAGATTTTTTGAACAAATTTTATAAAAAGAGATAAAAAACATTGATTTTCATACAAAGGAAAACATTTTGAGAATAAAGTATATATTTGTAAAAAAAAGTTAATGATTATTACGGAAAATATTAAGCTTGCAGAACTTATACATCAAAATTACCACCTTATTCCTATTGTTACACGTTTTGGTATAAAATTCGGTTTCGGAGATAAAAGTGTAAAACAAGTTTGTGAATTATACGGCATACAAACGGATTTTTTCCTTGAAATTGTGAATGCGTTTAATGACAAAGATTATTCTCCTGTTAAAAACCTAAAGCGTTTTCCTTTAAGTGTAACTGTTAACTATTTGTTGAAATCTCATTATTACTTTAATCAAATAAAATTGCCTTTAATAGAAAAGTTGATTCACCAATTAAAATGGCAAGGACATGAAAACAAAAAGAACAAATCACTTTTAAATAAATTTTTTAATCAATACAGAACAGAAGTTAATGAACATACTGCAAATGAAGAGAATGAAGTTTACCCGTTTATTTTAGAGGTTGAGAAAAATTATAATTCTAATATATTAAGTTCTGAATTCGTAATTATTTTGCGAAACAAATCTGTAAATAATTATGCCGATACGCACAGTGATTTAAATTCTGCATTATTGGACTTGAAGAATATAATAATAAAATATTTGCCTGCGGCTGATAACTCTGAAATAACTGAGCAAATTTTAGTTGAAATATTTGACTTAGAGAAAGATATGGCAGATCATACGGGAATTGAGAATTCTGTGGTTATACCGGTGGCTTTGGAAATGGAAAATGAACTAAGAAAGCAATTAAGTTAAATTGACATGGAAAAGGTTTCGTTTATTATTGCAGAGAAGTCATATATTATCAGAACCGGTTTGATGAAAATTATTAACAGTTTTCCGGGAACTTCGGTTATTAAAGAAATTTCGGATGTTAATAATCTTGCTAAGTCAATAAATAAATATAAGCCTGATTTTTTAATTATTAATGCGAAACTTGTAAATGACCCGCATGATGATATAAGAAGATTGTTTTCTGAAAATATTAACACAAAATTTATTATTTTTACAGGAAGCAAAAGAGAAAAAGAACATTTTGTTTATTTTGACGAACAAATATCTGTTGATGAAAGCAAAACCGATATTATTAAAAAACTTAATATACTAATTTCAGAAAATAGTCCTAAAAGCAAAACCGATGAAAATACAGGATTGTCCGGAAGAGAAAAAGATGTAGTAAGACAAATTGCATTAGGAAAAACAAATAAAGAAATAGCAGAAGAGTTATTTATAAGCACACATACGGTAATTACGCACAGGAAAAATATTACCGGGAAGTTGGGAATTAAAACCGTTTCGGGTTTAACTGTTTATGCTATTTTAAACAATATTATTGATATTGATGAAGGAGTTTAAAGTTTAAAAGTAAAAAAGCAGGAGTTATGATGAAAGCGGCAATTTTCGGAAAAAACTATAATGAAAGTTTTAAAGATTCAATAATTGAGTTTTTTAAAATTATAAAAGGGTTTAAATATGAAATTTTGATATATGAGCCATATTATCAGTTTATTAAAGAGTTTTCAAATTTTGATATTAAACCCGATGAAGTTTTTAATTCTGCTTTGAGCAAAAAAGATGAGGTTGATATCGTTTTCAGTATAGGAGGTGACGGAACATTTTTAGAAAGTGTTTCGTTTGTTCGTGATTTGCAAATTCCGGTTGTAGGAATTAACAGCGGGCGATTGGGCTTTTTGGCAAATATATCACAGAACAATATCCCTGCGGCATTAAATGCCATACATGAAAAAAAATACAGTATTGAAGAAAGAACTTTATTAGAGGTTAACTCAAATAAAAGAATATTTAAAAATTTTAATTTTGCATTAAATGAAATTACTGTTCAAAAAAGGGATTCAGGCTCAATGATTACTATTAAAGTTTTTTTAAACGGAGAATTTGTAAATACCTATTGGGCAGACGGACTAATACTTTCAACACCGACAGGTTCTACTGCGTATTCTTTAAGCTTGGGCGGACCTATTGTTGTTCCGGGTTCTCAGAACTTTATTCTCACACCCATTGCTCCTCATAATTTAACCGTAAGACCTATTGTTGTTCCTGATGATAATGAAATTACGATTGAAGTTTCGGGAAGAACTGATAATTATTTGGTTTCGGCTGATTATCAAGCTGAAATTGTTGAGAAAAATACTATTTTAACTATAAAAGCTGCAAATTTTAAAGTTAAAACCATACGAATTGAAAATCATACGTTTTTTAATAACATACGAGAAAAACTTTTATGGGGACTTGATAAAAGGAATTAGAATTTTATTAAATATTACTTATAAAAGTACTCTGGTTTTTACTAAATGCAAGTTATTTTTCAATTTCAACCAAGCTTTCATCTCCTTTTTTATATCTTTCAGGAATAACGGAAAGACCGCTGTTACCTTTTTCAAAACTTTTCATATATTCAATTAATGCAATCCACTCTTTGGCTTCTTGTGTGCCGGTTTTGTTTGTATCAATATCACAATATTGCTTAGTCATATCTTTTACGGGGTTGCCGTTTTTGTCTTTAGGAATTATTTTTATTAGTCCGTGGCTCATTTTTTTTATTCTGCCTATGAAACTTAATAAATATCCGTTGGCAACCATACTGTAAAGTTGTTTGTTTTTCTTAGACGTATCAATTATTTTTCCGTTCAGTTCAACTTTTTGTACTTTTCGTAACATCATTTTATCGGTATCTGCATAAATTTTCAGCCCTGATGTGTATAAGTAGCCGTCACCGCCGGATGCTCTTGACATAATTATAACTTCGCAAAGTTTTTTTAACTCTTTTGCCGAAATATAAATTTTTGCCAACGGGTAACCGGGAATATTATCATTTCCTTTTCCCAGTGACATTACTCTAAACACATCAGGAACAGTAATAATACCGTTCATCCCTTTTAATAAATCCTCTCTGATTGTTCCGGAAGCCACAAAGCCGAAATCAGAATCAATTCCGTTTTGTTTTAAATAAAACCTGTTTGCATCGGAAATAAAAGGTCCGAGGTTGCTGTTTTTTAAGTTTCGGTAGTCTGTTTTTAAATTAAAAGTTATTTGAGCAACTTTTGTGTTATATGTTAATCCTGTTTTTGAAAGATATTTTTTATCAATAAATTCTGTTTGTTTGTTTATTTTATCATTTGTTGTTTTATCTCCGTTAATTTTATCGTCAACCGGAATAAGTTTAAAGTTAAATGAAGAAATTTTACCGTTTTCGACTTTAAGTTTTATTTCTCCCAAATTTGAAGCATAACTGCCGGTTTGCACAATATAAGTATTGTTGATTTTAATTGCTTCGGGTGTTTTAACATGTGTGTGTCCGCTTATGATAATGTCAATTCCTGCAACTTTTTTTGCTAATTCAATATCTTCGCCGACAAATGATTTTCCGTCTTTCGAAGGATATACTCCGCTGTGAGAAAGGCAAATAATTAAGTCAGGATTATCATTTGTTTTGATTTCTTTTACTATTTCTTTTGCGGCATCATCAGGTTCTGCAAATTTAACAGGCTTGCTTGAAGGGGCAACATTGGCTGCATCTTCTCCGACTAAACCGAATATTGCTATTTTTAAACCGTTTCTATGAATAATTATGTAAGATTTTATTTTTCCGACATCATATATTTTCTCAAGTTTGTCATCTGCTTTTGATTTTTTGTCAAAAATGATATTTGAACAAACAATATTAGGATAACCGGTACTTTTTTCGGCAACATCCAAAATATTTGCAAGTACTTCAGAACCGAAATCAAATTCATGATTTCCGAGAGTGATAACATCGTAGCCTATTTCTTTCATTAAGTTCATTTGAAAACCGGTTTCTTCTTCAGCTACATGAAATAGACTTCCCATAAGGAAATCGCCGGCATCAACAATTAGTGTTGCATCTTTATTTTTTGCTTTTTCATCGGCAAAAAGTGTTGCTAATCTGGCAAAACCGCCCAATGTATTATCGTTGTTTGTTACAGTCGGGCTGTATTCGCTTTCGGGTCCGTAACCTGTTAATTTTGAGTGCATATCGTTGGTATGCAATATTGTTAATTCTTGCCCGGTTGCTGTTACAACAGATAAAAACAGAATTAATGCTGTTTGGTTTAAAAAGAGAATAAGATATTTCATAATTGTTTATTATTAAAAGTATAAAAATAAGAATTGTATTTTATTTTAATAACATATTGTTAAAAGATTTAATATTTATTAATTCTACTTTACTAAGTTAAAATTTCCTGTTTTTCAGCTTGTTTCCTGTAATTTAGGTCAATATCGTATTTTCTTTTCTTGTGTCTTTTTTCCATTTGTTCAAGTCTAATTTCGACATCTTTT